>JARROQ010000019.1:34211-34956 GCA_037383745.1 Sulfurovaceae bacterium | reverse complement strand
ATCTGCGGTGTCATGATCTCAATATCTTTTGTATTTGGACCACAAGTTTTATTTGCATAGATGACAAAGAGTCCGATAACCACAACAAACCCCATTAGAGTTTTAAAAATACGCTTTGTACCTGTACGCTTAATGAGCATCACCACAAGTGTTAACACCATAAGAGCAGTCAAGCCCACCGTTATAAGCCATGCCATTTATGCCTCCGAGTCTTTGGTTTCTATATTCTAGCATATTTATTGATTGGATAAAATACATTTGGAGATCACCGCACAAGCCCTTGTTCATCCAGGTCTAACCTAATAATCTATGCTCTTCTTCATTCTCGTTTCTACGGTTTTTACGGGAACACATATAAAATACTGAGAGTATGTATTCCCACGCAAAGCATGGGAACAAGAGCAAGATAACAAGATAATCATGGTCATTACGAGGAGTTTACGACGAGGCAATCCATCAAATAACTGTCATGCGAGCATCCTTGTAAAGCAGGCATATCCGCGGCGGTACAGATAGCAAGCAGGGATATGCCTTTCCTTCGGCGGTGCAAAATATGCACATCGCCTTTGGTTTCAAAGCTATAAAGACAAAGTAGTTTGTCTTTATTTACGCTTTTCACTATGTGAGCATGACGCTTTTACTCCACTTTTCTAAAAAGTGGAAAGAAGAAAAAGAATTTATAAATAATGTTCTCTCGTTCCCGCAGAAACCGTGGGAACGAGTTGAATAGTACCCTATCGAAACA
>JARROQ010000019.1:0-34142 GCA_037383745.1 Sulfurovaceae bacterium | reverse complement strand
TTTTTTTCGTATCATAATCAAATCCCAGTTCATTGAGCAGTGCTATAGGCTTCGCTAGCCTGATGCAACCATGCGAAAATGTTCTCACTCTTCTGTTAAATAGTGATTTCGTCGGAGTGTCGTGCATATAGACATTAAACCTATTTGGAAAGAGAAATTTCACTACCCCTAACGCATTTCCACTGCCCTCTTTTTGATACAATTTTCCCTCACTATTGTATGCAAAACCGTTTCTTTTCAAGTAATTCTCTGATTTATGCGCATACTCATTTTTATAGATTGTCGGTGGCACATTCCATCTTGGATTTTTGACGATATACTGCATCATTCCATTGAGTATCGGGGTTCTTGTGCTCCTTTTGCCTACAATCACCTTCATATTTAGAACCTGTTCACCATTGTCATAATAGTACATTTTAAATTCAGGGATATTAACTAAAACATAGTTTGCACCCTTGGGGCTGGAGATTCTCTCTAATGTTAGATTCTTTTTAGCTTTTATGATGATCTCATCTATCGATTTTTTTAGTTCTCTTTTTGTGCTTGGCCCTATCTTCCCATCCACTTCTAACCCGTGTCTTTTTTGATACTCTAACAGTTCAACTTCAAACTCTTGAGTATAGTCGGAATTTTCTTCTAGCCTAGCAAATTGCAAGAGATTCAACACTTTTTTGATATCTATGATGTCTTGCGCATCATCTCCTTTGAATTGCGGTGGCGAATATTGATCTTTTATAGAGTAGAGGTGATCGATATACTCTTTTAAAAAAATATACCTTCTAGTTTTTGGCATAAGACTCATGGTATAGTCATATATATCGCCGTTTTGCACTGCTGCGGCTATACTCTCTCTATCGATGAATCTATAAGCATATCTATCTCCTCTGAGTCCGGAGTAGTTTAGATTACCGTTCAACAAACATTGAGCTATGCTATAGTCTGTCTTTTCCTTGCATACGCTATATCTCTCTTGATAATCTTGCAGGCGAAAGTCAGGAACTTCGGCATATATAAATGTGAAAATAAGTACAAAGAGTATGTTTTTCATAAAAATATCATATCATAATTTTCTTCTCACTCCCATACTTTGCCTGGGAGTGCATATGTAGTTTTATTAATTTGCTCTTTCTGTCACTTTCACACTTCTTGTGCAGTTGTGAATGCGAGCACTGCGAAGCCCGAGCGTTGAACAACGCCCGCACAATTGTGAAACGACGATTTTCTTTTCTTACTTTTCTTTACTAAAAAGAAAAGTTATAGAGATTTCTTTTTTCTTTTTACTACTTTTTTAGAAAAAGTAGCACAAAACTAGCGAATAGCGATTTTGCAAAGCAAAAAGTTTCTTTAGAAAAAGCGTCATGCTCACATAGTGAAAAGCGTAAATAAAGACAAACTGCTTTGTCTTTATAGCTTTGAAACCAAAGGCGATGTGCATATTTTGCACCGCCGAAGGAAAGGCATATCCATGCTTGCTATCTGTACCGCCGCGGATATGCCTGCTTTACAAGGATGCTCGCATGACAGTTATTTGATAATATATGGATTACAACAAATTCAATGACTACAAATCCTTGATATCTATAAAATGTATCTCACCATCTATCACCGCTCCAACTTGCTCTTGACAAGCAAGTGACGGTAAAGAGATATATCTGCCTAGCTTTTTAGCTTGATGAAAGTGCCCCTCTATGATGAGATCGGTATCTTTTTGGTAATGCTCACTGATGGCTTTCGCTTTTTGTTCAAAATACTCTATCTTGGCACAGATGTTTTTCTCTTTGAGTTTTGCGAGTCTATGGTCGATAATTTTCTTTTGAAACGGTTTTAAAAGCGTCAGTGCAACCTTATTTCTTAGTAAAAAACAATACACTCCATACCAAAAACCTGCCTCATAGATATCGCCGTGTGAGATGCCGATTTTTTTCCCTTCTAAGCCCATATATACGGGTTGTGAGGCTCTATTATATATTTTAATATTAGAAAATATATTCTCCAAACAGAAGTCATGATTTCCCTCAAAATAGTATATCTCATGCTTTTTTGAAAGCTTCTCTAGTAAAGCGATTGTTCCGCTAAGTGGCTGCTTGATATAGTCGTTATAACCAAAGAGAAGATCGAAGATGTCACCCATGAGAAAAATCTGCGAGGCATGAAGCTAATTTCGCTCTAATTTTATTAAACTCTGAAAAAATGCATTACCATGATGTGGGTAGTGAGCATCGGCGATAAAAAGAGCGCCCTCTTTGATCTCTATCATAGCGAACTTATGGGATGTAGGCTATCTTAGGAAGCCCAAGTGCCTCATCAAAACCACACATAAGATTTGCAGCTGCAAGCGCCTGCGAAGACGCCCCGCGCAAGAGATTGTCTATAGCACTGCTCACAAAGAGCATATCGCCCTCTCTTGCTGCAAATATATCACAAAAATGTGTCCCTGAGACGCTTTTGGTATCAACAGGCGTCTCTCGAACCCGCACAAATGGCTCAGCACTATATCGCTCTTTTAGCACCTTTTGAGGCTCTATATCACTTTTGAGCTTCGCATAGATGCTCACGAGCTCCCCTCGTGTCATTGGAACAAGGTGAGGCACAAAAGCGAGCTCTATATCTTGCAAACAGAGTTTTTTAACCTTCTCTTTGATCTCAGGTGTATGGCGATGCTTAAGCGGATTGTAGGAAAATATATTATCATTGACATTCACGAATGTTGTATTTTCCGAACACTTCTTCCCTGCCCCACTTACACCCGATTTTGCATCTATATAGATGGGTGCACTTGTATCTATATGCTCTATAAATGGAAGTAGTCCCAAAAGAGCTGCTGTTGGATAGCATCCCGGAGAAGCTACAAGCTTCGCACTTTTAATCGCATCTCTATAGTACTCTATGAGTCCATACACGCCTTTGTGGGCGTTGCTAGGGTCAGCATGCTTCTCATAATGTTTCTCATAAGTCTCCATCTCTAGGCGATAATCGGCTGAGAGATCAACTATCTTTATATCGCTCTCCCAAAGTTGCTTTACAAAACCCATAGAAGCTTTGTGAGGAAGTGCTAAGAAGACGATCTCGCAACTCTTTTTAACCTCTTCGATAGAAGCTTTTGATATCGCAACACTGCTCAGCCCCTCTAACGATGGATGAAGCTCACTCACACTGCCGCCACCTTCAGTAGTTGCCAGATAAGTAAGCTCAAACTCGGGATGATTTAAAAGGAGTTTTATAAGCTCTAGTCCTGTATATCCGCTCGCTCCTACGACTCCCGCTTTCATTGTTTTACCTCTATACATATCTCTTGAAAACATATCTCTTCAATCGCATACTGCTTGGCGCCACCCGGAAGCGCTACTTCTACTTCATCACCCTCTTCTCTGCCCATGATAGACTTCGCTAAAGGAGAAAATATCGATATAAGTCCTTTGGATGGGCTTGATTCTTGAGCGCCCACTATCGTATATTTACATTCGCTATCATCACTGAGATCACAAAGGGTTACCGTCGAGCCAAAAGATACTCTTGTATGTTGAAAACTTGCCGGGTCAACCACTTGAGCACGAGAAAGTAGGTCTTGCAGCTCTATGATACGAGACTCCATATGCCCCTGCTTATCTTTTGCGGCATGATACTCTGCATTCTCCTTGAGATCCCCTAAAGCTCTTGCTTCATCAATAATCTTAGCTATATTTACCCGCTCAACAGTTTTGAGTCGTTCAAGCTCTTTAGTAAGGCGTTGATATGTTTCATTTAGCATCGGCTCTTTTTGCACCTGCTACTCCTTGGCAATATTTTATTTGTATTATACCAAAATGGTTATAATACATCTTGTAAAAAAAGAAAGAGGAATATATGAAACAGATATTGATCACAAATGATGACGGATTTGAATCAAAAGGTCTATTTGCGCTCATCGAAGCACTCAAACCATTAGGCAATGTTACGGTGGTGGCACCAACCGTTGAGAAATCAGCCTGCGGACACTCATTAACATTGACACAGCCCCTTAAATTTGTAGAACTTGATGATGATTTTTTTAAGCTTGATGACGGTACCCCGACTGATTGTATCTTTTTAGCACTCAATAAGCTTTTTGATGATGCACACAAGCCTGATATCATAATTTCAGGGGTCAACAAAGGTGCCAATATGGGTGAAGATATCACCTACTCCGGAACGGTTGCGGGGGCGATGGAGGCAGTCTTGCAAGGCATCCCTGCTATTGCTATATCGCAAGTGTGTAGAGATCAGTGTCAAAACATCGATGATTTTGGTTATGAACTTGCAAAAGATGCTATCGCTACACTTGTAACAAAAATATTGGCTGATGATTTTCCTCTTGGCGAGCGAAAACTGCTCAATGTGAATATACCTCCAATCTCCAAAGAGGAATCAAAAGGATTTCGCGTCACAAGAGCCGGCAAAAGGATATATGGCAATGATGCACAAGTCCATTGGAATCCGCGAGGTATAGAGCACTACTGGATAGGACTCCCAAAGCTAGATTGGGAATATATCCAAAGTGATATCATGAGTGATTTTGAAGCGATCGCACAAGGATATATCTCTATTACCCCGATTCATCTTGATATGACAAGTCATGATGACATAGAGAAAGTGAAAAAATGGCTCTAGAACGCTTTAAGCGATGCGAAGAGCTCTTTGGAGATGAGGAGTTTGCAAAGATACAAAAAGCCAAGATTATCATACTCGGTGTAGGCGGCGTTGGCTCATATGCACTTGATTGCCTCTATAGGAGCGGTATAAGCGATATAACCATTGTCGATTATGATCACTATGATATCACCAATCAAAACAGACAGATAGGCTCAGAGGCTCTTGGAGAGCTCAAAACCACAAGACTTAAAGAGCTCTATCCAAACATCCGGACTATCACTCAAAAGATAGATATAGCATGGGTTGAAAGTTTTGATTTTAGTTCCTATGATCTCGTCATAGATGCCTGCGATACCACAAAAGTCAAGATAGAATTGGCAAAAAAAGAGTACAAAAAACTCATCATGTCGGTAGGCTCAGCTAAGAGATTTGATGCCTCAAAGATAGAGGTAGCCTCCATCTGGAAAACACATGGCGATGCACTCGCAAGCAAGATACGCACTGAGCTTAAAAAAGCAAAATTTGATAGAAACTTTACGGTAGTATTTTCAAGTGAAGCGGCAAGATGTAAAGAGAAAGGCTCATTTGTGGGGGTCACAGGAAGTTTTGGTCTGATGATATGTTCTGAAGCTATCAAAAAGATACTCGCAAACAAATAATTGGGTACGACTTAAATGAATTACGCCCGATATTGTGCGAATTGAGTGATTTCTCGTGCATAATTCTAGCTACACTCTTCATCCTCGTTACAGCATCTTTTGGATAAAATCACTACAATATTTTACCTAAAATGTAAAATCCAAAAACTCATTTGTTAAGGAAACACATAATGTCTTGCGAAAAATCCGTCTACATCACCACTCCGATTTACTATGTCAATGATATCGCCCACATAGGACACGCTTATACCACCATCATAGCTGATAGCATATCGCGCTACTCAAGGCTTATCGGTCATGATACATTTTTCCTCACAGGAACCGATGAGCATGGTCAAAAGATTGAGGAATCTGCTAAAGCCAAAGGCAAAAGCCCAAAAGAGTATGCCGATGCAATAAGCGCGACTTTTAAAAATCTCTGGGATGATTTTGAGATATCTTATGATGCTTTCATACGCACAACTGACGAAAAACACAAAATTGGTGCACAAAAAGCATTTGAAGTAATGGCACAAAAAGGCGATATCTACAAAGATGTCTATAGTGGACACTACTGCATCTCTTGTGAGACCTTCTTTACAAAAAACCAACTACTCGAAGAGGAGTTTTGTCCGGAGTGCGGCAAGACAACAACCGTAGTCGAAGAGGAGAGCTACTTTTTTAGACTCTCAAAATATCAAGATAAACTTCTTGAATGGTATGAGCAAAATCCATCATGCATCTTGCCTAAAAGCAAAAGAAATGAAGTAATCCGTTTTGTTGAGAGCGGATTAGAAGACCTTTCAATCACACGAACGAGCTTTGATTGGGGTGTGAAGATTCCTGAGTCTTTCAATGACCCTAAACATGTGATGTATGTATGGCTTGATGCGCTTATGAACTATCTTACTGCACTTGGGTATGGAAGCGATGAAGCAAATATGCGTTATTGGCCTGCGCGTGTTCATCTCATAGGTAAAGATATATTGCGATTTCATGCAATCTACTGGCCGGCATTTTTGATGAGCCTTGATCAACCGCTTCCAAAACATATAGCAGCACACGGATGGTGGACAAGAGATGGTCAAAAGATGAGCAAATCCAAAGGCAATGTCGTCAACCCTAAAGAGGTCGCAGATGCTTACGGACTCGAAAACTTTAGATATTTTATGCTTCGAGAGGTTCCTTTCGGCGGTGATGGAGACTTTAGCCAAAAAGCACTTATCGATAGGATCAACTCTGATCTAGGCAATGATCTCGGTAATCTCCTCAATCGACTCATAGGGATGAGCGGCAAATACTTTGATGGGACAATAGACTCAAAAGATATCGCACTTTACTACAAGGATGAGCTTACTCAAGTAGAAGAGTCGATCGATAAACTAGAGCCCCTCCTTTTTGAGATGCAGATACATAGATATCTTGAAGAGCTCTGGAGACCTCTGAGCATTGCAAATAAAGCCATAGATAAGCACCAACCTTGGGTCTTGATAAAAGAAGGGAAAACCGATGAAGCGATGGCACTAGTTGCGCTCATTGCCAATATCTTAGCTCGTGTCTCGGTGATGCTCCATCCTGTTATGCCTGAAACTACACGAAAAATAGCCACAGCACTTGGATTTGAGATAGATAATAGCTCATGGACACAGCTTATCATCGAAAAAAGTATGCTTGCCTCCTTTACGATAACACAGATTCCACCGCTCTTTCCTAGAATTGAAGAGGTAAAACTCGAACAAGCTGAAGGAGCACCAAAAGAAGAGAAAAAAGAGACATCAAGCAAAGAAGAAGGCATCGCACTTATCGGCATCGATGATTTTTTCAAGACATCTATCAAGATAGGCACTATCATAGAAGCACAAGAGATAGAAAAAAGCGATAGACTTCTCCTGCTTAAAGTCGATATAGGCGAAGCTTCTCCTCGTCAAGTCGTAGCAGGCATCAAAGAGTTTTACTCTCCTCAAGATCTGCTGGGTACACAGATATGCCTTGTAGCCAATCTAAAGCCGGCAAAACTTATGGGCAACAAAAGCGAGGGTATGATACTTGCAGCCAAAGATAAAAACGGGCTCTCACTCATCAGGCCTGAGGCTCCAAAATCTAACGGAACGACGGTCGGTTGATGAATATAAGCGATGTTGTTAATATAACAGAAGGGGAACTCTTAAATACCCCAAAGATTCAATCCGTTAATGCTGCAACGACCTATCAATCAAAAGTTGAGAGAGGCGATCTCTTTTTCTCAGATGATATCGAAGCGATAGAGAGTGCCGTAGAAAATGGCGCCTATGCCATCATCTTCGAAGGTGATGCTATCACTCCAACAGACAATGAAATCGCATGGATCAAAGTCAATGATATCAAATTGGCAAGCATGAAACTAGCACGCTATGTATTGCTTAAAAAAGAGCTTGATATCTATCTTTTTGATATCCACGAGCTTGATTTTCTCAAGATGATACTCAAGGACAAAAAAAGAGTTACTATGCTCTCAAGTGATTATAAAAAAGCTTTTGAGCAGATAGTCAACTCAAACGATAGACTCTTTGCAAGTAGCGACAAAGAGCTTTTAGAGATCATTTCGACAGATATAAAAGAGTTTTCAGGGGACATTGATGGAGAGATCATAGATGCGACTCTTTTTAAAACAAGTTTCAAACTTGATGGTTATATCTATCAAGATATCGATCTTTTCCCTTTTCACTTTGATTATATCCTCAAAATAGTTGCATTTTGTAAAAAACATGAGATAGAGTTTTCGCTCGATAAAATCCGCTATACCAAGCATCTCTACCCTATCTTCATCAACAACAACCTAGAGCAGACACTCAAAGGAAGAAGCGATAAGGTTGCTATATTTGGCGACAACATTAAAGATATTGAAAAATCAAAAGAGTATATCACCTATAAGATGAAATGGGTAAAGAGTATATTTCTTACTCCTCCTAAAGTAAAGCTTGATTGCGGAAAGAAGAATCCTATCTGGTTTGAAAATGAAGATGAGATAAGATCAATACTTAAAACAAAAGATTTTAACTATGCCTTTATCTATAGTTCTGATAAAAAGATATTAAATAGTATCAAAAAAGAGTATTCTCTATTTGACCTCTAAAAAGGAGCCCTTATGAAAAGAAGAGATTTTATGCAAGCCTCCCTTGTAGGCGGAGCTTCATTGATGTTAAGCGGCTGCAGAAGAGACGAAAAAGAGAGTATAAAAAGTACAAATATCAATAGAGGTAAAAAAACAAAACTCACACTTGCAACTTCATGGCCGGCAAACTTCCCTATCATGGGAACGGGTATAGAATCTTTTGCCAAGAGATGCTTAGAGCTTAGTGGCGGAACACTCGATATCAAGGTCTACTCCAAAGATGTGCTCGTACCGGCTCTACAGGTATTTGACGCTGCCTCATCAGGGCAGATAGATGCTTTCCACTCAGGCGTTTACTACTGGAAAGGGAAAAATAGTGCTTTTTCTATCTTTGGTGGCGTTCCTTTGCGACTTACAAGCGATGAGATGATGACTTGGATGGATTTTGGAGGTGGCTATGAGCTTTGGAAAGAGACCTATGCAAAATTTAACCTCTACCCGCATATAGGCGGCACAACGGGTCCTCAGATGGGCGGATGGTTTAAAAAAGAGATAAAAAGTCTTGATGATCTCAAAGGGCTCAAGATTCGTATGCCCGGCATTGGCGGAGAAGTGCTGCAAAGACTCGGCGCAACACCTGTTTTACTCGCTGCTGCCGAGATATATACAGCACTTGAGCGTGGACTTATCGATGCAAGCGAATGGGTCGGTCCTTTTTTAGATAATATGATGGGGTTTCCAAAGATAGCGCCCTATTATTACAAAGGCTGGCATGAGCCCGGCTCCATCTTAGAGATTACCTTCAATAAACAAAAATGGGATAAGCTCAGTATTGAGCATCAGGGCATCATAGAAGCAGCCGCAAGAGAGACGAGTGTAAAGATAAATGAGGAGTTTCGTTATAAAAACGCGCTTGCTTACAGTGAGCTTGAAGACAAGGTTGAGATCAAGGAGCTTCCGAGCGAAGTTATGGATGCTATAAAGATTGCGCTCAATGATGTTTTACATGACGAGGCAGAAAAAAATATTGATTTTAAAAGAGTTTTAAAGAGTCATGAAGATTTCTACAGACTTAACAAGAAATGGGATGATATCTCAACGAAGCATTTTTTAAATATACGCTCTTAGCTTTTTTTATTATATTTATCAACGCTTCGCTCTAGGCTTGCTAAAAATTCCTCTATCTTCTCACCTAGATCTGTCACAAAGCTTTTAGCTTCGCCCAAATTGACCTCTATATGCTCATCATCAACTTTGATCCCGAGGTTTTCTTTGAGATTATGCGCCTTCTCATTAAGACTTTTCTCTATATTTTTAGAGGTATCCTCCATCTTCGCTTTGAGCCCATTAAAAAACTCTTTTGTCTTAGCAAAATCGATAGAAAGTTTCTCACTCTCGATATCAATGCCCATTTTTGAGAACAACTCTTTTTCGCTCTCCGGAGTCTCTTTGCTCTTTGAATTATTATTTTTATTCATACATAATCCTTTTTATGATATAATTATATCATAATATTATTCTCTATTTTTCATAAAAAACAGCCGACATATACCCGACAACTTGGGAAGTATCTCCACTCGCATCAGCACTTGTTCTATAATCTATGATGCTACTTGCTAGATCTATCTGATTTGCTGCATCAATAAGTGCCTTAACCCCTATCATACCGCATGCTTCACATCCTGCATCCAATAACTCCATATCCATAGCAACTATCGCTTCCAAACATATATTATCAAGCTTCTTCGCAGTGTGTTGATCATAATAATGGCTTAAATCCGTACTGATTACCAAAAGATTGCCTCGATCTTGAAGAAGAAAATCCAACACCTGAGTCATTTCCTTGTGCTCTATCTTCCCATAGACTATCTCTATTATAGGGATATTTTTAAAATAATAATCAATAAAAGGAATCTGTGTCTCCGTTGAGTGCTCACTATGCGCTTGGGGATTAAAGGCGATATAACCGAATCTATCTTCTATCTTTTTTGAATAAGCCACATCTATATCGAGTTCCCCACAAGGCGTCTCATAACTATCATATTTGGCTATCGATGCTCCGTTTATGAGAACTCTATGACTTGGTCCTAAAATTACAATCCTCTTTGGCTTGAGATGCGCTATAGACCTATATGCGGCATTGGCACTAAATCCACTGTAGATATATCCCGCATGTGGCGATATGAGAGCTCGCGCCCTCATATCACTCTTGGGGGCAAATCTCCCATCATCCAAGATGGTATTGAAATACTCTATATATCTCTTGATTTCACTGCAACTAGCTGGATAAAATGTTCCTGCGACAGAAGCTTTTCTTAGACTCATTCAAAGACTCCTTCAAGGACGCTATCACAATTTGGGCATCTATTTTTTAAAAGGGAACTATCACTTACCCCCAAACCTTCTCTAGATATAAGTTTACTATTGCAGGTGCGGCAATAGGTGTTATTGTCCTTTGTAACATTGCCCATATAGATATAAGAGAGCTTATGCTTCTTGCCAATGTTATAGGCTCTTTGCAATGACTCCAAAGGAGTTACCGGAAGTGAAAGCTCCTTAAAATCCGGATGAAAAACAGATATATGCCAAGGAACGGTAGTACCCAATTCATCAGCAATGAATGATGCGATACGCTCCAACTCCTCATCGGAATCATTTTTGGTAGGCACTATCAGTGTTGTGACTTCGACCCATATTTTGTTTTTCACAAAATGTTTGAGATTTTCTAGGACTATCTTGAGATTTCCTCCCAACTCTTTCTTATAATATTTTTCATCGAAACTTTTAAGGTCTATGTTGACAGCATCAATCAAACCTACCATATCATCTATCATCTCCTTGGATTCATATCCATTACTTACAAATATATTCTTTATGCCCTCTTGCTTTGCTAGCAGAGCGATATCTTTTGCATAAGGATAAAATATCGTCGGCTCATTATAGGTATACGCGATAGAGTGACAATCATATTTTTGAGCGATTTCTACGATATCTTGGGGGGAGAAATATCTACTTTTGTCTATGCTTCTTTCTTGAGATATCCCCCAATTTTGGCAAAAAGAGCACTTAAAATTACATCCAACCGTTCCTAGGGAGAGTGATTTGGTATTTGGCATAAAATGATATAAAGGCTTTTTTTCTATAGGGTCAACATTGAGTGCGCTTGGATGTCCATAAACCAAACACTCTATCTTGTTGCTAATATTTTTGTTGACGCCACAAATACCGACTTGCCCTTCTTGAAGCTTACAGTAATGACTACAGAGCATACAAGTGAGCTTTGTTTTATCTTCTTTGGATTCATAGTATTTCATTGTATCTTCTTTGCTTGGTAGATATATATGTCGGGGTGAGCCTGCAGGCAGTTTGGCTCCAAACCTGCTTTGGCACAAAGATGTGTGAAAAAAAGCTCAAATGTCGGCAATTGCTCCCAAACTGAAGGCAAAAATGTCGCTTGACGACCACCTGTGCTCAATATAACGCCATCAACCCCTATGCTCAGCTTGCTCTTTAAATCATTGATATCACTATAACTCAATGCTTCAGGGAGACTCAGCAAAGATATCTCTATCTCTATATTCTCAAATTCGTTTTTACTCAATGGTGAAAATCTAGGATCATCAAAAGCCGCAGCCTTTGCATTTTGAATGATATCATCAAAAAGAGATCTTCTAGGCGTAAGTGAACCTATACATCCCCTGAGATTTCCAAAAAGATTGAGTGTTACAAATGTAGCTTGGGGTTTTTGAAGTTGTGTATATCTCTCTTTGAGACTTTCATCTACGGTATGCGTGCCCTCTAGTGCATCTTGTATAGAGTTTCTAGCGAGATCTAGCAATATTTTCTGATCCATAAGTACTCCTATTCATACTTGAATCTACATACAATGATAGCATAAATTTTATTTTTGAAAAAAATATTACAGAGTACTACAGTCTAGCATCAGCAAGCGTAAGAGCAAACAAGACATCAATGCCGCTCTTTTGCAACACTGCCCTCGCCTCCGAAAGCGTCGTCCCTGTCGTAACGATATCATCAACAAGTATCGCATCCATACCTTGCTTGCCCTTATAGACAAAATCTCTCGGATTTGCAAGTCTATAATCCAAGCTTTGAGCAGAATAACTCACCTTATTATTTGCCATAAGCGATGCATGGAGTACCTTTGTGTGTGCTCCTCTCATGGAGTGTGTCAAAAGAGCAACATGAGAATAGCCTCCTTTTATGCGTTCATCCACACCGATAACGGCAATATCTCGTGCATCATGAGCGATAAAATGTTCTATAAACGGCTTAAATGTCATTTTGGCAAGCTCTCTGTAGACTCTATGTCCGATAGGAGTATGCTTAGAAAGCAAAAGCTTCTCGAGAGAGGAGTAACTATAAAAACTATAGACATCAAGCGAGCCAATCTTCCTTTTGGTGATATTTGCGCCAAGCAGATTCTCCTTGCATTGTTTGCAGATGATGTTAAAGCTCAAGGCATGACAACTAAAACATCGCATTTTAAAGCTTTTCGTACTCGCTAGGAGTGTTATTTTCTTTATAAATATTTTCCAAAATCGATAATTCGTCTCTTCTGGGTCTATGGTACAACATGAATACGACAGATAAACCGATGATCAATAGCGCATACTCTAAATCAGTAAACATAAAATAGTAGATAATCCCAAATATCGGTAGAGTCTCCACCATCGCCCAGAGAATAAAAAGTATCGTCAGATATTTACCATAATACAGAGGAACATTTGCATCTTTTTTCTGCTCACCCTTGATAGAATTTATGCCCCGAACAGAGAAAAAATACTTTTTAAACGCAGATACAACAAAAAACAGAATAACCGCATAGATGATAATGCCCACTTTCACCATCCCTTGCAGCTCTTCATCGTTTGAGAGAGCTTGCATTGGAGTATTGTGGTGCGTAAACCAAAGTACAAAACCGTATATAAAAACACCCATTACCATAGCAAGATGTATAAAGCGCATAGTAAGAAAATGCTTATTTGCATATTGCTCATCCATTTCGACCTCCTTTGATAAAAAAATAGTAACAGATATTAGATAAGAGAGAATTAAACCTATCAATTTTTATAAATAGACAATCAATCTCCCCTATTTAGTCCTGATTCTGCTATAATTAAATAAAAAATATGGCAAAAACAAATAAAAAACATAACAAACAAATCAAAGAGTTCTTTCACGGTGCCTCATTTGAAGAAGGCATAGTCAATCTCAGCAATGAACAACTCAAAACTCTCGCTTCACTTTTTGACACAGGAGAGACTATCCAAGAGAGAGAAGCTCTTATAAAGTTTCTTCGCAGGGTATGGAGCGGAAGAGATATAGCTCCCAAAAGAGAGATCGTCAAATTTATCTCAAACAACGGGCTCAATAAAAAAGATGAAGAAGAGCAGATAGAAAAGCTTGAAAAAATCAAATATGGACTTGAGAGTATTGAACATACAAAAGAAGAAGCCGGGAAAATACTTGAGCTCTTTAGTGACACGAAAAATAGGAAAATCACGCAAAAGAAGGTACTCTCAAAACTCAATTATCTACGAAAAAAAGAGTATTTTAAAAGTATTGAAGAGGCTATCGATGCCGAGATAACGACACTTGATGAGCTCTCATGGTACCATTCATTTGATTTTGGAGACTTTCATAAGATTCTTCATTGTAAAACCGTGCCTTTAGCGCAAGAGATATTTGATCTTCCAAAAGATGCAACGATCAAAAAACTCTCAGAAATCAAAAAAGAAGTTACCGCTCACTTCTCTTTCACGGCAGAGACCTCTATTACAACATTTCCGTCTCTTATACGAAAGAGTTTATCTATAAGACTATCTGGCAAAATAAACCACTCCCTATTACAAGCGAACTTGAAGATGTCAACGAGAAGCTTCTTGAAGATCTCTCTATCGCCATGCAAGAGATGAAAGATGATATGCTTGATGTTGCCTCGGGACTCAAGATCAATGAAGAGCCTATTATTGACTTTATCATGGAGTATTTCGAGCCTCAAGTCATCTCCTCGCACTCACTTAAACTCAAAGAGAAGACCAAGAGACGCATCATGTATCATTGGCAAGAGTATCTCAAGCCATTTAAGGAGCGACAAAACAGAGAAGAGCTTTTAGCTAAAACGATTCGTGATTTTAAACTCCTCTTTCCGCTTGCAAGATCACTCAAAAGGGAGATAGTCTTCAATGTAGGGCCAACCAACAGCGGAAAGACCTACGCAGCGCTTAAGGAGCTTAAAGATGCCACAACAGGCTACTATCTTGCTCCACTGAGACTCTTGGCGCTTGAGGGCTATGAAACACTTAAAAGTGACGGGGTTAAAGTCTCGCTGATTACTGGCGAAGAGGAGATTATAGATGAGGATTCGACTCATGTCAGCTCAACTATAGAGATGATGAACTCACAGGTTGCTGTTGATGTATGTGTCATCGATGAGATACAGATGATCAATGATCGTGATAGAGGCTGGGCATGGGCAAATGCACTTATCGGCATACCGGCAAAAAAAGTGATTCTCACAGGCTCCTCCGATGCTATAGAAGCCATTAAAGAGCTCTGCAATTATCTAGGGGAGACACTCACTATCAAACCATTTGAGAGAAAAAATCCCCTAGAGCCGTTAGAGCACTCTACTTCTATAAATCAAATAGAAAAACAGAGTGCCGTTATAGCCTTTTCAAGAAGAGAGGTTTTAGCACTAAAACAGCAGCTTTCAGAAAAATATAGGGTCTCGGTAGTTTACGGCAACCTCTCCCCTGAAGTAAGAAGAGAAGAGGCAAGACGCTTTCGCGAGGGAGAAAGCGATATACTTGTCGCTACCGATGCGATCGCTATGGGGCTAAACCTCCCTATCAAAACAATCCTTTTTGCAAAGGATAACAAATTTGACGGACTTAGACGCAGAGAATTGCAACCATCAGAGGTGTTGCAAATATCAGGTCGTGCAGGAAGATACGGTATCGAAGAAAAAGGCTATGTTGGTGCACTTGATAGAGGCATACTTGATAACATCAAAAAGGCCTTAACAACTCCCCTTGAGGACATCCCTCTTCCTGTGAGCGTCATGGCGAGCTTAGAGCATGTGATGCTTATCGGTGAGATACTTGATACACATAATCTCACATCAATTCTTGAGTTTTTTACAGAAAATATGGAGTTTGATGGTCCCTTTGTGGCTGCCAATATCGACTCGATGATAGAGATAGCAAATATTGTTGATGAGTATAAGATAGATCTGCAGACGAGATACCGCCTAGCCTGTGCTCCTGCCTCTATCTCTTCGCCTTATATCGAGAGTATTATGCACAAATACATTCGCTTGATAGAGCAAAACAAAGAGGTGCACTACATCCCTCCTAAGGATCTACCGAAATTTGCACAGACAAATGAGATGCTCCTCAATGCCGAAGATAGAGTCAGAGAGATATCGCTCTATCTTTGGCTCTCATTTAGATTTCCTGATTTCTTCAAAGATACAGAGCTAGCTATTAGCTCACGCGCAAGGCTCAATAACTTCATAGAGCACTCTTTAAAAGAGGGACACTTTGTCAAAGAGTGTCGCAGATGCGGGAAAGTACTTGATTTCTCTTATCGCTTCTCCATATGTGACGAGTGCCATGCAAAGGGGAAAAGAGGCGAAAGATTTTATAAGAAGAAGTATAGATAATCTCAGCTCTTAGAAGGCACCTTTGCGCTCGGTATGAGCGCTGAAGTATCCTCTAGGTGAGCATCTTGGTCATCAAAAAATATATCTGCACCAAAAGCTTGTATAACTTCATGTTTACGCACTCCTCCTTGAAAAAATGCTTCATCAACTCTAACGCCCCATGCACCCAGTGTTCTTAAAACTCGCTCATGCGTAGAAAAATTTCGAGCAGTTACTAGAGCGGTTCGTATGGGAGATTGCTCCATGCCAAAACGATCTTGGATACTCGATATTACTTTTAAAAATTTAAAAAACGGTCCTTTGCTCAGTGGATTTTTAGCATTTGCCTTCTCGTATTCCAAAAATCCTTCAAGCCCCTTTTCTTGATAGACCCTTTCGCTCTCATCTCCAAAAAGTACTGCGTCTCCATCAAAAGCGATGCGCACCACTTCGGAATCATTTTCGTCTTGGTTAGAAAATGGCAATATGGTTGCTGCTGCAACTCCTGCATTGATAGCATCTTGTACATCATCACTATTTGCAGAGAGAAAAAGATCAACCTTAAAGGCTTCAAGGTATCGCGCTACAGGTGTCCCTGCTGTCCAGCCTGAGCGTTCTATGTTTATACCATAATGTTCCAAACTTCTCCCTATTCGTAGTCCTGTAGCGGCATTATTACGAGAGAGTATGATGACTTCTATGAGTTTGTCATCAAATTTTTTATTTATAGATAGGAAATTTTTCACAAACCTATATGCGGTTCCGAGCTCAAGAGGCTTCTCTTCATGACTGAGCTGATAATCATAATAGGCTTGCAGACCTTTTTCATCAAAAATCTTATTTTCAATTTCGAGATCAAAGAGTGCACGTGAAGAAATCGCAACAACAAGTTTATCATTTAGCTCATATGCCATAGACCCTCTTTTTTTGAAAAATTATAACATCTTTACACTCTTTGTTAATTGATTGGCTATATAATTTCACAAAGGAATTTTATGAAACAAATATTGGTAATCTTTTTATTATTGTTGAGCTTTCTAGATGCTAAGTATCTGCTCAAGCCAAGTTATAGAGAGAAAACAAAGATAGATAAACTCCCGAAAAACTCCGTAGCCGATATGAAAAATTTACCGCAAGATCTCTCTTTTTATGCAAAGCAAGTGGCTCCTTTTGATACAAAGATACAAAAAGAGCTTGATAGAGAATATAACCGTGAATACTTTGAGCCATGGACACAGAAAAGCGCTCAAATAGATGATGATAAGCTTGGCTGGGAGGTACGATTTGTCGAAAAAGAGCAGATATTTACTATTCTTGGTAAGTTGATTGAGCAATCAGAGATTCAAAAGTGGATTGAAAATGAAAATATGGACGCTTTTGACACGCAACGACTGCGCGCAATCACCTTGCGCAGAGTTGATCTCAAAGCATTCCCGACATCAATACAGTATTTTAAAAATCCAAAACGTCCGGGAGAGGGTTTTCCCTTTGATTACAATCAAAACAGCGCCTACCCTATCAATATGCCACTTTTTGTCTCACATCTCTCAAAAGACGGCAAATGGGCATTTGTCAAGGGCGCCTATGCTTTTGGGTGGGTTCAAACAAAAGATATCGCTTTTGTTGATGCTGCTTTCATTAAAAAATTTAAAAACGGCAACTATGCTATGAGTATCAAGGATAACCTCAGACTCTTTGACGATGATAGGGACATCTCTCTTATCAAGCTTGGCACCCTCTTTCCTTATACGCAAGAAGGGTATATGTTTGCAACTAAAGATGAAAAAGGTATGGCAAAGATAGCCTATTTTAAAGCGACAGCAAAAGGAATCATCTCTCATAAACCCCTACAATTTAACGCAAAAAATGTTGCTATGATAGCTGCAGAATTTCAAGGAGAGCCCTATGGATGGGGTGAGTGTTACGAAACACGAGACTGCTCGGCCACCACGAGAGACTTCTTTGCAATCTTTGGGATTTTTCTTGAGCGCAACTCTGCCGAGCAAGCAAAAAACGGTAGGTATGTTGTCGATATCTCCGACATAGAAGATATACGGGCAAAAAAAGATGCGATTATAAAATATGCAAAACCTTTTCGCTCTATGCTCTTTGTTCCGGGACATATCGTGCTCTACATCGGTGAGTATCAAAGTGAACCCGTTATCTTACATACCTATTGGGGAGTAAGACAAGAGGATTGGAGCAAGCTCATCACGGCGAGAACCATTATCACCACAACACAGCCTGGCAAAGAGCTTGAAAACACAAGAGAAGAGTCTGAGCTTATCAAGACGCTTAAAGCAATCGTTATCTTCTAAGTTTTATACCTTGCTGTGTTATAATTTTATATGAAACAAAAAAGCGTCTATAAAACAAAAATCATAGCCGGAACATTTAAGGGCATCATGCTTGATATCCCCAAAGTTGATACCACGAGATTTTTATAGAGAAGAATCCACAAATCTACAAAATCCTCCAAAGCAACATCGATAAACTTGATCCAAATAGATGTAGAGCCTATCTCGGCGATAGTTTTAAACTTTTTGAGCGAGTCTATAGTGAGCTAAAATCACTTAATAAAAAGTGTTATATTTATCTTGATCCTCCTTTTAGTGTACGCGAGGGGATGGATGATATCTACGAGAAGACGATGATGCTTATAACGAGTATTGAACAAGAAGTTTGCGACATGGTAATGCTTGAGCATATGAGTTCACTTGTGATGCCAAAAAGTATTGGGGCATTTGAGCTTGCACGCTCAAAGAAATTTGGCAGAACAACGATCAGTTACTATGTGCCTAAGGAGATAGCTTGAACATCAAGCTTCCCTCTATTAGCCTTGCTCTCTTAGCCCTTATCATCTTCATTACCTTTATCCTTCCGCTTGTTGTTACGCTTGAGCCTTTTAAATTCAATGCGGAAGCTATTTTAGAGGCTCCCTCACTAGAGCATATCCTAGGAACGGATAGGCTCGGCAGGGATATCTTTGCGAGGATAGTCTATGGCGGGCAGATATCCCTCATTATCGGGTTTGGCTCAGCACTTATCGCTTCTTTTATCGGTATCGCTATGGGTGTGAGTGCGGGATATTTTCAAGGTAGATTTGATAAAACATTTGTGATTATCGTTGATCTTTTTTTAACCTTCCCTACCTTTTTCTTACTCCTCGCGCTCATCAGCTATGTCGATGCCTCAATCCTGGTACTCATCATAGTGATATCCATTACAGGCTGGATGGGAACTTCAAGACTTATCAGGCAAGAGAGCTACAACATCTCAAAACAACCCTATATCAAGGTGCTTAAGATAGCCGATGTCTCAAAATTGGTTATCATCTTTAAGTACTTCTTGCCACTTGTTGCACCTATCTTTTTTATCAGCTTTACTTTTGCACTCAGCGGTGCTATACTAGCCGAAAGCGGATTGAGCTACCTTGGGCTAGGAATCACGCCCCCACAGATGAGCTGGGGCAGCATGCTTAGTGAAGGTAAAGGAGTGATGGAAATCGCTTGGTGGGTGAGCTTTTTCCCGGGACTTATGATATTTTTAGTGACATTTTCACTTGTGCAAATGAGTGACTATCTCCAAAATATCACCAACCAAAAGGAATCTTTCAATTAAGGAAAACAATGGCGAACAAAGAGGATAAAATAGCGCTCTTTATAGATTGTGATAACATCTCACACAAGGCAATCAAAGGCATCATTAGTGAGCTAAGCAAGTTTGGTGTGGTTAACATAAGACAAGCGTACGGCAACTGGACAAAAGACAATCTCAAAAATTGGGAAGATAAGCTCTTAGAATTTGCTATCAAACCGATACAGCAATTTGATTATAGTAAGCATAAAAATGCTACCGATATTCTGATGAGTATCGATGCTATGGACCTTTTGCACACCAAAGAGATCGATGCTTTCGCTTTTGCTACAAGCGATAGTGATTTTACCCCTGTGGTTATGCGCGTACAAGCTGAGGGGATCAAAGTCTTTGGTTTTGGCGAAAAAAAGACACCTAAAGCCTTTATGGCAGCATGCTCACAGTTTATCTTCACAGAAAAGTTGATGGTTTCAGATGATAAAACTATCAGCGATGTCATTACTGACGAGAAAAAGAGCGGTCAAGAGATGCGAGAGGATGCATGGCTTGTCAATCTTCTCTATATGGGGCTCGATCAAACGATGGATGAAAATGGCTGGGGGAACCTCGCTGATATCGGCACATATATCAACAATAGCTCCTCATTTTCAACCGTCAATTACGGCTATAAAAAGCTAAGTGCCCTCATCAAAGAGATCGACCTCTTCGATATCCATTTTGATGAGCAAAGCAAACAAATGAGCATAAGAAAAAAGACATAAGTAGCGCCTTTTACTCTTTTGGTTTCTCACCTTTAAGTATGCCTGCTTCGTAGAGAAAAATTGAGGGTTTAAAATCTATCTTTTTTACCTTATCATACTGTGCAAGCGAGAGCATAAGCTTATCTTTTGCTCTTGTAACAGCGACATAGAAGAGCCTTCGCTCCTCTTCAAGCTCCCCGCCTTGATGCATGAGCTTATGATTTGGAAAACGCCCCTCCATAAGATCAATCACATAGACATCACGAAACTCGAGCCCTTTACTTGCATGCACGCTAAGCAGATTGACCCCCTCGCCTTCACTGAGTTCGCTAGCTCCTAAGATCATAGCATTTAAAAAACTATTGAGATCATTATAATTTTTAGAAAGCTCAAGGAGAAGTGAGCACTTTTTCATGATCCTCTCTTTTGCCTCTTCTCTTCTTACTTCGTCGATCTCGCCATTTCTGAGTCGTGCCCTCTGATTTGAGAGAAACTCTACGACAACTGCGTACATTTTTGATTTGATAGCCGAGTTTAGGATGCTACTCGGGTACCCCTTGCCTTGATAGAGTGCTAGAAAATCATAAAATCCCTGAAAAAAGAGTGCACCGTTTGTTGTCATTTTCGGATGCTTTAAAAGAGGATGATTAAGCACATCACTGCTGAGCCCAAGAGTGGTAAACCTTGAAGCGCTACTCATCTGGATATCATCTCCAAAAAGTCCTAAATTGTGATTGCTAATAGCCGAACTCGGTGGCAATGAATCCGTCTCGGGATTAAGTACGCCGACAAATAGATTGCCATTACCGCAATGCAAAAGTGAAGTATAGAACTCTTTAGCATGCGACGAGCCGACTCCTTTTGCATACTCAAAAAGGTGGATAAATGCCATCATATCTTTAGGATTGACAAGAAGCGTGAGCATATCAAGCAGAAATTTAATCTCTTTTGTCTCAAAAAAACTCATACCCCCTTTTCTCTTGCATGAGATTCCACGCTCTCGCAAGCTCGCCTCGATGCCGTCCGCGCTTATGTTGTTGCGAAAGATAACGGCGACTTCATTGGCAGGTGTGTAGGAGGCTCTTATGGTATCTGCTATGGCTTGATATTGCTCAAAAAGCTCCCTATAGACAAGAAGTTTTGGCGAAATATCCTCCCCAACCCTCCCTACTTCAAGTTTTTTAGGATAGATCCGCTCATTGTGCTCTATGACTCTATTGGCAAGTGAGAGTATCGATGCACTTGATCTATAGTTTGTTTTTAGGGAAAATATTTTCGCTTTTTCATATCTATCTTTAAATGTTGAGATATTTTCAATATTTGCACCATTAAACGCATAGATACTTTGGTCATAATCGCCCACGCAAAAGAGTGATTTTGCCTTAAGCGCATCTACGAGGATGCCTTGGAGTGTATTTGTATCTTGGTACTCATCGACAAGCACTTCAGTGAACTCTTTTTGCAACACATCTCTCTTCTCGATGGCCTGAATGAGTAGATCATTAAAAGAAAGGAAGCCAAACTGCTCCTTTTCCTGCTCAAACTCATCTATGATATGCATATAGATATCGACAAGTGGTTTGTGCTCCGGGTATCGCTCCAAAAACCACACCTCAAATCCATTGTTAGCAGCATTTTGATAAAGTGAGTAGATATCGTAGAGAAATGCGGGCGAAAAAGCGCTCTGTTCCAAATTTAGCCTTGTAAAATCTCTCTTTTCATACACACTTCTAAAGAGTGTTTTAAGCTCAAAGGGCTGTTTGAGGCTCAATTTGGGATCAAACTCCTTAAGCCACCTATAGCTTACGGCATGAAATGTGCCTGATTCGATTTTTGAGACAATCTTTGCATCAAAATGCCGCTCTAATCGCTCAAGCATTTCTCCGGCTGCTTTGTTGGTAAATGTCAGTAAGAGTATCTTTTCCGGCTCAATCCCCTCGTAAAGGAGATGGGCTATCCTCCCTACGATTGTTGAAGTTTTTCCTGTACCTGCACTCGCGATGATGAGATTATTACCGAGAGGTGCTTTTGCTGCTTCGAGCTGCTCTTCATTGAGTCCGTTCAGTGCCAAAATCTCTCCTTCTTTTAAGAGTCAGATTTTAGCAGGTTTTATATATGGAGTCTTTTAAAATTTTCTCTTTTTGAAGAGAAAAATGGAGTATTTTAGCTATCTACCTTGCTGATAAGATTTTTATAGTGGCTCAAGTTTTGATAGACCTTTTCATATCTCCAACGAAGAACAAATTCGATGATATGATTTTTCTTATCAACCGAGAGTGTATCGCCTTTGCCAAAATATCCCAAAGATATATTTTTAGCCTTCTTTTTTTGCTCCCCTTCACTCTCATAGCTTATGACGATAATCTGGATATATTTACCACTTCTGACCTCGCCGAAGTCCTCATCTCTTATGCCGATACCACTTAGATTCATAGCTTTATATGAAAAAATATCAATAAAGTTTTCACACTTGCTTTCTATCTCCAAAATAGTGTACAACTCTTTAAATCTTTTCATATTGAAAGCTCTATCATCAACAAGATTAAAATCTTCAGATCCCTTGCTTTTTTGAGCACTGCTATCTTGCTTTATCTCGACAGAAGCGTTATATTTTTCAGTTTGAGAACTTTGATCACTATTTTGTTCTTGCTCTTTTGACTCTGTTTTTTCCGGTACATCAAACAGAGATTTTTGCGTAATAATCTTCTCTTCTAGCCTATCAGTAAGTGCTTTTAGTTTGTCTAAACTATTTGACATTTGGTACCTTTGTCATTTATGGTCTATATTTTATAATATGTTTTCTTAATAATATATAAAAATATGAAATTTTATTTTAATTCTAATTATAAATCCTCTCATTTAATGATATATAGGGTAAAATTTGATTTTAGTAAAGATTAAAATAAGGTTGTATATGGATTATTTGGAGATAGAAGGCGGATATGAACTAAAAGGCAAAGTCAACATAAGTGGAGCAAAAAATTCTGCTCTTCCTGTAATTGCTGCATCAATCTTAAGTGACAAACCATTTAAGATAACAAATCTTCCAAATGTCGTCGATATAAGAACTCTTTTAAAGCTTGTTGATATGCTTGGTGGCAAAGTCGAACATGATAACACTACGGCAATTATAGACAATAGCTCTATGAACTCCACAAAAGCTGTTTATGAAATCGTCTCGCAAATGCGAGCCTCGATACTTGTCCTTGGCCCCCTACTCACCCGTTTTAAGCATTGTGAAGTGAGTCTCCCCGGAGGTTGCGCGATTGGTCAACGACCCATAGATATGCACCTCAAAGCACTCGAGGCGATGGGAGCAAAGATAGAGATAAAAGGTGGGTATGTCCAAGCTGAAGCGCCAAAGGGGCTTCAAGGAACAAAGATTGTCTTCGATAAGATCACAGTCGGGGGCACGGAAAATGTCATTATGGCTGCTTCTATGGCAAAGGGGGTTACGACTATCACCAATGCTGCTAAAGAGCCTGAGATTGTACAGCTCTGCGAACTTATTCAAAGCGCAGGTGTAGAGATCACGGGAGTTGGCACGAGCGAGCTAAGCATCACAGGCACGAATGGAAAACCGCTTGCATTTCAAGAGTGCAAAATCATTCCCGATAGGATCGAAGCCGGCACCTACCTTTGTGCTGCTGCGATTGCAAACTCAGAGATCACACTTGAAAATGTCGAGAGCAACCACATCAAAGCAATCTTGGATAAACTTGAGTCTATGGGATGCACTATAAAGATAGAAGAGAATGCTATAACGATAAAGGGCCCAAAAAAACTCAAACCTATCAATATCACCACCTCTGAATACCCCGGCTTTCCGACTGATATGCAAGCACAGTTTATGGCGATAGCTGCTATCGCGCAAGGTGAGAGCATCATCGAAGAACGACTTTTTGAAAATCGTTTTATGCATGTGAGTGAACTCAATCGCTTAGGTGCCGATATCTGGCTCAAAGGCTCTTTAGCAGCTGTGCGTGGGGTCAAAGAGCTCAATGGTGCTGATGTGATGGCAACTGACCTTAGAGCAAGTTCGGCCCTTGTACTTGGAGCACTCGTGGCCAATGGGACTACAAAAGTAAGACGCATCTACCACCTCGATAGAGGCTACGACAACCTAGAAGGTAAATTGGCTAAACTTGGCGCAAGGATAAAAAGAAAAAAGGAGTAGCATGGATTTTAAACGACTTAATACATACCTGATGGCAAAACAGGGAGTCAGCTTTGATTACCCCTTTGATGAAACGACAAGAGTTTACAGGATTGCTAACAAAATATTTGCCCTTTTTGATGATACAAAAAAGCCGATATCCATCAATCTCAAATGCGACCCTATATATGCGCTTGAACTTCGCTCTCTCTTCTCCTATATAGAATCCGGTTACCATATGAATAAAAAGCACTGGAACACCTTTACGATCGTCAATCATGCCGATGAAAGCTTACTCAGAGAGCTTATCGACCACTCTTATGATCTCGTATTTGCATCTTTGAGCAAGAAACTAAAAGATGAGATAAAGCTCAAGGGATAAAATGGCACTAGAGATTGAGAGGAAATTTTTAATCAACAAAGAAAAGCTCCCCAAACTTATAGGTGGCAAAAAGCTCACACAAGGCTATCTCTCGTTTCATCAGCCGAGTATTCGCGTGCGCACGGCCAGTGATGAAGCCTTTTTGACAATCAAAGGAAGCTCAAGTGATGGCGGCATCAGCCGAAGTGAATTTGAATACCCCCTGCCCCTCCAAGATGCCAAAGAACTCTTAGGAGAGTGCAAAGGTCTGCTTATCGTTAAAACACGCTATGAGATAGAGCACCAAGGGCATATCTGGGAGCTTGATATCTTTGAGGGAGAAAATGAGGGACTTATCGTCGCAGAGATAGAGCTGACAAGTGCAGATGAGTCCTTCGCTCTGCCCTCTTGGGTCACCACAGAAGTTTCAACAGATACTCGCTATACCAATGCTGCTTTAGCCCAAAAGCCTTTTAAGCGATGGTGATATCTCTTATTGTAATCCACTTTGAGCTTGTAAACTTTTCTTTGCCTCTTGATAGCCAAGCTCAAAAAGTGCATCAAAATTTTTAAGTGAGAGGATCGAGTAGTTTGTGATCTCAGGAGATTCTATGAAAAAATCACAAATCTCTTTTGCTTTGTAGACATTTTTTTGCATACTCGCTACAATCGATCGTTTAAGGTAAGCAAAGAGGTTATAGGTAGCTGCATTTTTCACAAAAGGGTGAAGATTAACCCCTAGTATAGGTGTATTAAAGCTTATAAGCGGTGCTATTGGGATATGGTTAAATACTCCACCATCAATATAAGTTTTCTGCTCGATCTCAACAGCTTTAAAAAACGGCACAAGTGCCGAAGATGCCTGGCAAAGCTTACGAATATCTCCTTGATCAAAAACTCTCTCTTGGGCAACATCTAGATCAACTGCGGTAATATAAAGAGGGATGCTAAGCTCATTCATATCTGAAAAAGGGACGAGTTTTTTAAGAACGGGCGCTTGCATATCTATATGAAAAACAGAATTTTTAAACCAGTTAAACCTAAAAAGTTTTTTTATCTTTTTAGACTTCAATATCGCTAACTGCTCTTTTGGAGAAACTCCCGAAGCGTAACTTGCCGCTACGATCGAGCCAATCGAAGTAGCTGCGATAGCTTTTACTTTTATGTTTTGCTCATCAAGATAGTGTAATACTCCCAGATGATACGCCCCGCGTGCCCCTCCACCTGAAAGTGCAAGCACTACTTCTTTTATCGCTCCAGCCAATGGACAACCTCAAATTTTCCGTCAAAATGCTCAACGACACAAGTGCAAGACTCTACCCAGTCACCACAGTTTAAATATTCCACTTTATCGATCATCTTTGATTCTGCTTTGTGTATGTGCCCGCAAATAACACCTTGATATCCCTGCTTTGAGGCATGCTCAGAAAGAGTTCCTTCAAAATCTGTAATAAAGCTCACGGAGCTTTTGACATTATCTTTAACATATTTTGAAAGAGACCAATATGTTTTTATCCGCAAAAGTTTACGAAGTTTATTGAGTATATGGTTGAGATAAAGCACAAAATCATAACCAATATCCCCTAAAAGTGCGAGCCACCTTTTTGTCATGGTGATAGAGTCAAAAAAATCACCATGCGTTACAAGATACTTTTTACCGTTTATGGCGTCGTATTCTGTTTCATTGACTATCTGAATTCAGGATCTATTAATGGAAAAACATCAATTTTTGTTTTTTTAAAATATCAGTAACTCCAGTAGATGTTCAGCTTGCGAAAAGCGTGTGCCTAAATGGATGTCTGAGACAAAAATCGACTTATAGTTCATGGCGGGATTTTAAGTCAAAAACATTACGAAATTATTACATGGTGGGGCTTAAAGCCCAAAAACCAAAGGACGATAGACTATTTGGTGATTTCCTCTGCTAAAGACTTTCCGGCATTGTAACCGCTTGCCCAAGCAAAAGCAAAATTGTACCCGCCTCTTTCTCCAACCACATCTAAAACTTCACCCGTAAAATATAGATCATTGATCTTTTGAGACTCCATCGTGTGCGGATTTATCTGGGAAGTTAAGACACCTCCCCCACTTGCTTCTGCATGGTCAAACCCATGCGTAGCACTCACATCAAAGCGTAGATGTTGGATGTTATGGGTAGTCTCTTTGATGCTTTTTGAACTGACGATATCTACAAGCTTTGCGGGCAATAGCCCTGTAAGATCACCGTCAACCTTTCTTAGGAGCGTAAAGAGTGCATTTCTATCAAATTGAGGGAGCAAATCGATCTCGATATACACACTAGAGCCTAAACTCAGAGCATACGAAGCCGCAGTACTGATATCAAGTATAGCAAATCCCGATATGCCGTAATTTGTAAAGAGGATATCATCAAATGCCTCCTCTTTGAAGAGTCCATCGACATAGAGGCTCACTTTAGCTCGCATCTTCACACCAAAGAGGCGCTTTGTGGCATCTGCTAGTTCTAACCCTACCAAAGCGGGGAATGTCGGCGCTACAGCATGCCCAAAGCTCCGTGCAAAGTCCAAACCATCCTCGCTACTGCCAAGCTGACTTGCTGCGCCTAGTCCACTACTTACCACAAGTGTATCAAAAGGCTCATCATCTACAAAAAATATGCCTTTTTCATGACGTATCTGCCCCACATCATGCTCTAAGCGCACTTGTACGCCCTGCTCACTCAAAGCTTTGCTAAAAAGCGTCACGACCGATCTTGCTTCATTGCTCAGCGGATAGCACCTGCCATCCTCTTTAACATCTAAGACCAAGCCGATATCGAGACAAAACTTCTTAAAAGTTGCAAAAGAGAACTGCTCCAATGCTTTTTTTACAAAGAGTGAATCACCCGCATGGTAGTTAGTCTCATCAAATGTTGTGTTGATGATGTTACATCTGCCGTTACCGCTTGCGAGTATCTTTTTGCCTACTTTGTCGTTCTTTTCAAATATGGTGATGTCAAGCTCGTTATTCTGCTTTTTGGCCGTAATCGCACACATCATACCCGATGCACCTGCACCGATGATGGCGATTTTTCTCTTTTTGTTATTCATAGAGTGTAGTGTAGGATAGTTTTATTTAATTTCAAGTAATTGAAAGGCTAATTATGAAATTTATTTTTTCTGCCTATCTCTGCCGGATGTTTTATTCGCTTTAGTAAACTATGAAAGCGATGTCATCATACATTGGGTTTGTGACATTGCGTAAAAATATAATGATGCTATAAATAAAAATAATCAATATTGTAAATTTATAAAATTTATTGAAATAAATTAATATTTTTGATATACTTGATTAGCGGGTAAAGTTTTACCCGTATCTGTTTGGGCAGCATGTCTGTTGGATGACTTGTAGCAGATTTGCACACAGTAAAAGGGGTCAGCGTCAAAATAGATTTTGCAAATATGAGAAATAAATCTCATAACGCTCCCCATATTTTTTGAGCTTCTTTTTATACAGTGCTTTTGACTCATATAACATTATAGGAGATAGGCAATGGATGACAAAATTAGAAGACTGTGGTTCATATATATTTGTTACTGTAAAACGGATTGTTGAGAATTGTACGTATTTTGTCGCAAAAGGGACTAGATCCGAAAGACCATTTGGTGTTCTTTTTCATAATGGTAGCATGCATCTGCCATCTTTTGCATCGTATAATCCAAATGTGCAAGATTTGATAGTTTGAAACTATTAAAGCAAAGAGGTGGTCAGAAAAATATCTTTTTCTGACCCTACCGCAGAAATGTCACTTAGATGACTTTTCTAGATATAGACTGAATAAGTCATGGAGAAAAGCATGTCATTATCAAAAAAAGAGATTAAACAAATAGTAGGTTTGGAGCTGAATGCCTTCAACTTTTCACGCATAATGCCTGATGCCTTTGAAGGTACACAAATTAAGACCGCAGGGACACCGATTTATGATATTAATGGAACTGTACTATACTACCGTTTCCCAATCAAAAAAGGTCAAAAAACAGTCGGATATGCCGATGCCGCTACCAATGAACTACTTGGTGAACCATTACTTGCTGTCTCAACCGGTATAGAGTGGAACGAAAGAAAAATTCGCCAAGAGGCCATGATTGCTGCAAAGAAATAAAAACGCTCCCTTAAGTTTGAGGAAGTACGCTTTGTTGCTTATAGCTATCCAAAAATTGCGCTGCAATTTCTCAAGGATAAAAAAGAAATTCTTATGTTAGAGTGGAAGACATGGTCTGTAGTGCCACCTAGCACAAAGAAGAGCCGTCAAAAAATGCAGCCATCTAACTTTGAAAGATGGAGCTTGATTGATGAGATGCCAAAAAAACTAAAACTATCAAACACTAAAAATTTCAAAAAGCGTTTGGATATTTGGGAATCTAGCGAGTTATATCGGCTGGATACCTCAGTCATAAAGAAAAATGTTTTCGAGTTGAATCGGGTTATTTTTAAACTTATAGATACACGCGAAATTCATTACAGTCCCCGCTCTACAGATCATCATCCATGTTATGAGCTTCGAGGTCAGCAAACGAATGTATGGTGTGTTGCGGCGAGTACCGAAATGCTCCTCAACTTCTACCGCTATCAGTACAGTCAGACTCGCTTGGCAGAAGAACTAGATCTAGGAACTTGTGCACACCCGAATGGTCTACCATATTCGCAGGTTGCAAATGTTGTCACTGTCATCGAGAACCTCACATCCAATGCACTTGATGCAACAATGCATACCAATCCAGGCTGGACATTATTCCGTGACGAAATCCGGGCGAACCGTCCCATGATCAGCTTCATCCCAGGCCACTCCAGAACAGTTGTCGGCTACACGCAAACTATGCTTCATTTACCTGGTAAGCTACCATTTAAAGGTCTACTAGTATACGATCCGTGGCCGCCAACTGATTGTAGTCATCCTAATGCCGGAGGCGTAATCACAAAATGGGAAAACTTTGCCACCCAAACTTATCAATATGCTTATTCTGCGGTGCTAAAGCACGTTTAATATGCCAATAAATTCCAAGTCAGCTGAAATTCTAAAGCGGGCATGTGAATTGCTAGAAAATGGGATGGCTGGAAGCTTAGTAGTCCAAAAGTCTGGATGCGTAGAGCAGCCCATTCCGATAGTTGGACTCAATCACGACCTACACTCTTGGTTCGTGCCGGTTACGATTGGCAAATTATTGGTCGGATTTTTCGAATTTAGGCCGGATCTTGTCTTGAAAAAATATTCGAGTTTTCAGCGACATGAAGAAAGCTTAGATGGATGTCCTCTAGCAAAATTATGGATTGATGCAAAGTCGATTCGACACAGAATCGATGAAAAAATCCGCCAAGATGAAAAAGTCCATGAGCCCTTCTTGACCTATGATAAATCGCCTTCGCGACTTGCATGGGCGATAGTGCTTGAAGCTCCCGACGGCACATCTCGCATCCTTTATATTGCAGGAAACGAAGTATGGGAAGTAGACTCAGCAAACATTGATGAAAACTCGTTTGGACACCCATAATTGTTGACACTCCTAGTCTACTACCTATCACAAGCTTATCGAAGCGATCACCATTTATAGAAACGTACCTTTTCGCAGCATATCAGCTGCACATCATACTCTAAGCGCACCTGCACCGATGATGGCGATTTTTCTCTTTTTGTTATTCATAGAGTGTAGTGTAGGATAGTTTTATTTAATTTCAAGTAATTAGGATGAAAAATGTGCCACTCCTATGAAAGCAAGAAACCATACTAAAGCTATTTATCGGTAAACTCGATTTTAAATAGAAACAATCAAACAATAATCATCTTGGATTAGGATTTGCACAATGGATTTTCTTACATTTAAAACATTTATCAGCACTGAGGCTTTGATACTATTTTATTATCTTGGGGCACTTGTATTGCCTATAGGCTTGTGGCTCTTCCTTGCTTGGCTTATCAAAAAATACAAACTAATGAACACGACCTATGAAAAAGGGAAAGAGTTATTGTGGAGATTGTTGAGCACAAAGCAAAAAATGCAGTTTGTAGCTTTTTACATCCTCTCTTTTTTCTTTATGGAGCTGTTCTGGAGGATGTTGTTTGAGTTTTTGATCGGTTATATGCAAATGCGTGATGCATTAGTGCAGATCTGATCATGTGCAAATTGGTTCGCTTCACTCCTTGCAAGATGGAGCGATTTTATATATACTTGAAGTTATGAAAAAATATCTACTTAGAAGCTTTGGATTGTTAGGGATATTGGTTTTTGTGCCACTATTTCTGTTTACATTTTCTGATCCTCAATCAGTTGAAAAAGCGGGCAAAGGGTTCATTGAGTGGAAACTCAAAAACACAATAAATGAAAAGATAGATGCTACTGCATTACCTCAATCAAAAACACTTGAAAATCTCCTAGGGAGTAAAGCCAAGATGTTACAGAAAAAAACAGACGAGAGATTAGCTGCGCTTAAACAGCAGCTCAAAGATGACGTCCCGGCTATGGTGGCAGCACAGATTGCAAAAATGGCTGATCTGAGTTGTGAATGTAGGCAGAAGTGGGAGGAGCATCTGCGGGATTCTATCAAATTTGAGATCACCTCTTTGGAAAAAGCAAAAGCAAAACTGACCGATTTTATTGCGTCAAAGTATATGGAGATTGTAGAGAAGCTGACCAAAGATGTGAGGATATTTCTCGGTGCTAACGCACTCGTTTTTATCTTTCTGTTTTTGAGCTCATTTTTAAAACCAAGAGCAACTGAACATCTATTTTTACCCGGAGCGCTGATGCTTTTGTCGACTATCGTATGCTCATACTTCTATCTGTTTGAACAAAACTGGTTTTATACTATTCTCTATGGTGACTATACGGGTTTTGGCTACTTAGTCTATCTATTGGTAGTGTTTGCCTTTTTGTGCGATATCGTTTTCAACAAAGCTAGAGTGACAACGAGAATCATCAATCTTTTGCTAGATAGCATAGGGAGTGCATTTACTGTTGTGCCGTGTTAAAAGGTATTTTATCCCTCCTTGCAAGATGGAACGATTTTATATATACTTTGACGCATCAAAAATCATCTTGCAAAATTTCATGATAAGACAGCCAATCAAGGGATAAATATGAATAAAAAACTCATACTAAGTGCTTTACCTACTATTACTGCTATTTCAATAATATTTTATTTTATTTTTTCTAACCCATGTCCCGGAACCGGTAATGCTGCACTTGGATGTGCCGGTATTGGTGTTTTTTATCTCATGCTTATGGGGGTTTTGCTGTTCTGTTTTTTAACACTATTTTTTATCTTTAAGACCTCTAAGATGAAATGGTTTGTTTATGGGGTAAATATCCTAATCTTTACATTTGGTGTCTATTCATTGATTGATTTATCGATAAATAGTATGGACAACTATAGATATGAAAAAAACGAACGATTGAAAAAAGAGATTCGAAGAGGCATAGATAAAGTGTGGGCAGATCCTAGCAATAGATCTCTTATTTTAAAAAATATTAAAAACATAGAGGATGCCAAAAAAGAAATCCGTGATGATATGGCTAGGGAGCATGCAGGACTTTATCTGGCTCTATATCTAGAGGACAACAACAAAGAAAATCTAGAAAAATCCCATCATATATTTCCAAGTACATGTTATGTGAGCGAAGATATTATGGGTCATTATGACACTTTGGAGTATGCTCAGTATAAAGAGCTATTTACATATATAAAAAATAACGATAAGGAAACCTATAAGATAAACCTTCTATCTTGTTTGCCTTATGAAAAAAGAAAAGCAGTAGATATTAAAAAACTTATACAAGGTAAAGAGTTTGAACTTGCAAAAATCATTTTAGATGGCAGTAGATTTGGGATTTCTGAAAGTACTGAGATACTCAAGGAGATCAAAAAGATAGGAGATCAAAACTTACAAGAAGAGCTTATCAGGCTTTTGTTGTCAAATTATCATTACGGAAACATGTATTCAACTTATCAAAGAGTGAAGGAGCTTACAAAACTCTATCCTTTGGTTTATGAGATACAAAATAAACAAGATAACTACATAAAACTACTCCTATCCAACAGAAACTACCAATTTTACGATGAATATAAAAATAACTCCTGCGAATACAAAGAGAATATACTGAAGCTAAAAGAAGATTATCTAAGATTGAAATCTATACTCGATAAGAATAGTCCTATCTTAGATGAAGTCCCGCATTGTGCAAAAGATATATTTGGATAGCGATGAGATAAAAAATTATCACTTTTCTTGTTAATTTGATAGATTTTATATATACTTGAGATTGTGGAAATGGAGCGGGAGCGAAACAAAGTGTTCCTATAACTAATGGCTATACAAAGGAAAATAAATTGAAGATAATTATATTTTTATTTCTTGCTTTAATATTTAATTCCTCTGCTTTTGCGGAAGCTGATATCCCAAAAAAAGAGATTATAGAAGTAGTGCAAGCATATTCAAAAACAATTGGTTGCTTACTAAACCTAGAAGAAAAAAATATTGTTAGATACAATGACGGTAATAATGAAAATCAATATGTAGTTTTATTTACTATCGACCCTGAATGTAGCGGTGGTTCCGCGATGGCTCACTCGGCATTGGTTGTAGTAACTCAAGAAGACTATAGAGGTAGAGTCTTTATCAAACCTGCTCAATCATTTCCGGTAGCAACGAACAATCTGCCGCAGTATTCTGAAAGTATTTTTATACAAGATGATAACCTTTGGTATACTGCAAAAGAGTTTAATTGGGAGATTGATGCTCTCTGCTGTCCATCTATCGAGGTAAAAGGAAAATTGACTTTCAAAAGTGGGAAATGGGAAGCCGAGCCTATTTCAACAACTAATACCAAGTAAAACTCCTTGCAAGATAGAATGATTTTATATATACTTGACGTTATGGAAAAAATAACACAAAGATATAGTGTATTTTACTAATCAGTAGGAGAAAAGAGAATAGCAATGAAAAAAGTTTTTTGGTGGATTTTACCCTTCATAATAATTATGCCGTTAGGATATTATTACCTAACATTCATAAAACAAACTGGCTATTTTCATGATTCACTCATAACGGAATTCGGCGTTAAGAAGCTAAACAATATTTTAAAAGAACTAGAACTTCAGAAAATTAAATACGGAAAGTATCCTGACACATTGCAAGAAATCAAAGAAGCTTTAGAAAAAGAAGCTGATCCATTCTCTTTTCCGCTTTACGATCCAACTTTGATAAAATGTGCAAATAGCAATCAGGAATATTATTATAAAAAAATTGACAATGACCATTATTATTTATTG
>JARROQ010000018.1:0-74783 GCA_037383745.1 Sulfurovaceae bacterium | reverse complement strand
ATTGATAAAAATCCAAGTGTTACTGCCATAAGCTGTCTTGCAAAGAAATGCCAAGAGTTATATTCGAAATGAACAACCGTATAGACAGAGAGAGAATAGGTCATCATAAGCGAGATTGCAAGCAAGAACATAACTGCTATAAAAAGGGGTCTGTCAATCATCAAGTCAAGGCTCTTTTGTTTTTTTATCATTCTATCTAAAGAGAGTTATATTTTCAAAGCGTAAAGGGCAAATCAAAGTGAGTTTTGATTAAAATTAGAAGACAATTATAAGAATTTATAAAATGAAAGAATCAAATTGACACAAACAAATAATCTCGCGGAGCAAAAAAGCAGAAAATTACTTATACTCTATGCGATTTTTATCGTGCTTTTTTTCTCCTTTTTATATTCTGTTTTTAGAACTATTCACAAAGAGAGAAGACTTCCGACTGCTACGACAATCGTGCATGATCGATCCTTGCGAGGCAACATCATCTCAAGCGATGGGTACACTTTAGCAAGTAGCAAAAAAAGCTATGAAGCTTCCATTAGAGCGGAGAGTATCGATTCTGACAAAAAAGAGCTCTTTATAAAACTCTTTAGCCTCTATAGCAATATCCCTGAGGCAAATATCAAAAAAAGATTTAAAAATACTAAAGGCACAGCGATTACAAAAGGGACAATCATCCTCTCTAGAGACATCGACGCAAGAGGTGCCGCACAACTCAAATCACTCGCATACAAGCTGAGACGGCTCAATGTATTTAGATCTATCAAACTTGCAAGCGGTGTCGAGATACTCTATGGGCTTGATGTCGTCGAAAATGGCGAAAGCCGACTCTTCCCTCTTTTTGATGTCGCTGCACCTGTACTTGGATTTGTCGGTGATCTAAGAGAAGAAGACGGATACATAAGACCTATAGGCAAACAAGGTCTTGAGCGGTATTACAATAAATATATCGCCTATAAACAAAACGGTTACCTTCAAGGCAAAAGAGATGTTGTCGGCGCTTTGATACAAAACAATGAGAGTAAAAGTGTGCCACGCATCGATGGACTTGATCTCCATCTCAATATCCCTCTCTCTTTGCAAAGAAGGATCGAAATCATCTTGGATCATATGAAAAAAGAACTGCAAGCCGATGAGATATTAGCAGGTATTGTTGAGTCAAAAAGCGGCAAAGTGCTCACACTAGCAAGCTCAAATAGATATAGTCCTAGCGGCATAAAACAACAAGACATCCCCATACTTACTCCAAACTTTACTGAGTATCTCTATGAACCGGGTTCTGTCATCAAACCACTCACTTTAGCTATAGCGATGCAACTTAACAAAGTCAAACCCGAGAGCGAATTTGATCTTTACGGCGGTAAATTTAAAATCGGCAAATATACAATCACTGATGATCACAAATTTGAAAAATTGAGTGCCGCTGATATCATCGCTTACTCTTCAAATATCGGTATCACGCAAATAGCTTGGCTCCTCAACGGAAAAGAATTCCACGACGGGCTCAAGAGCTTTGGGCTTTCAAAACCTACAGGTATTGATCTTCCAAGAGATCTCGCCGGCTCCATCAAATCATCCATGACGCTCAACCACAAACTTGACAGTTCAAACACATCTTATGGTTATGGGCTCATGGTAAGTTTTATGCAATTACTTAAAGCCTATACAGCATTTAATAACGAAGGGGTCATCCCTACTCCTAGGATCGCAGCGTATTTAGAAGATGTCTTTGGAAAACACTACACACTACCTTGCGATGAATATACTCTGCATCCCTTGAGTGCTGATGTAGCAAATAGTATGAAAAAGATACTTATAAAAACCGTCGAGGAAGGAACAGGGAAAAAGGCGATATATCCCGGTCTTGAAGTTGGAGGAAAAACAGGTACGGCGCATATAGCAAGGGATGGAAGATACGTGCGAGAGTATCAAAGTAGTTTCTTTGGCTTTGTCAACGACAAACAAGGTAACAAATATACCGTAGGTGTTTTAGTCATCAAACCTAAAAAGAAATATACCTATTTTGCTGCACAAACAGCAGTACCGACTTTTAAAAAAATAGCAAAATCTTTGGTGGACCTAGGCTATCTTTTCCCTGAAAAAGTAGAAGAGACAGATGTGGAAAATAGAGATCAAAACAACATCATAGATGAGATAACTCCACCGAAACCACTCCAAGAAAAAGCAGAACCTAAAGAATGATAGTATCGCCGATGATAATCTGCTCAATGCTTTGAAATTGTCGATCGACTATCGCAACATAATCGATCTTGATATGCTTACTAAGTTCATCAATCATTGCATCTCTAATCGTTTCGATATTACGCTCACCGCTAGAAATCATCTTTGTTGCTATTCGCAGTGACCGAGAAAGAGAAAGTGCCTGTGTCTTTTCTTTACTGTTTAGATAAACATTTCTACTACTAAGTGCTAAACCATCACTATCACGGACTATGTCGCAAGGCACTACTGTGGTATCTAAAAAATAGTCTTGCACCATACTCTGGATAAGTGCAAGTTGCTGTGCATCTTTTTTACCGAAATACGCCCTTTGGGGACGAGTGAGATTGAGAAGTTTGAGCACAACTCGAAGTACGCCGTCAAAATGCCCGGGTCGTTTTTCACCCTCAAGCAGATAGCCACGCACTTGCGGCGCAGTGACACTCATCTCATCTTTTGCATACATCATCGCAGCATCAGGCATAAAGACTGCATCCACTCCCGCATGTTTACATATCTTAAGATCAGCTTCCTCTTTTTTTGGATATTTTTCTAGATCTTCACCCTCTAAAAACTGCGTTGGATTAACAAAGATAGAGACGATGACTCGCTCATTCTCTTTTTTTGCGCGTTGGATCAAAGAGAGATGTCCGGGATGGAGCGCACCCATGGTCGGCACAAAACCGACACTTCCATCCATGGAAGCCCTCACTCTTTTTAACTCATCTGTATCTTTTATAATGAGCATACCTTATAACCTCTCTTTGTAGTATATTTCGATAAAATAATACCAAAACTTTTCAAAAACGAAACAGATATAAAAGGGTATACATGGATAGTTATGAGTATGGAGAGCTGCTCAAAACGTTAAATACAAAAATTGAGAATATTGCAAATATACTCAAACCGCAAGAACTAAGAGAGAGACTTACAGAAATCGAAGTCATGCAACAAGACCCGATCTTCTGGGAAGATAGTGATATGGCGGGTAAGATATCACAAGAGAAGACGACAACGCAGAGAACATTGGCAAAGTTTGATAAAGCAAACGATATGCTCAGCGATGCCAATGAGTATTTTGAGCTTTCAAAAAGTGAAAAAGATGAAGATACCCTGGCGCTTCTACTTGAAGACGCTTCAAATCTGGAAGATACCGTTGAAGTGCTTGAAGTGGAGATGATGCTTCGCGGTGAACACGATGATAACAATGCCATCATCACTATCCACCCGGGTGCAGGCGGGACAGAAAGTCAAGATTGGGCAAGCATGCTCTATAGGATGTATCTGCGATGGGCAGAGCGAAAAGGATTTAAAGTCGAAGAGCTCGACTATCAAGCAGGTGAAGAGGCAGGCATAAAAGATGTCTCTTTTATCATCAGAGGTGAAAATGCTTACGGTTACCTCAAAGTAGAAAACGGCATCCATAGACTTGTACGCATCAGTCCGTTTGATAGCAATGCAAAACGCCATACCTCTTTTACTTCCGTGATGGTCTCGCCCGAGATAGATGATGATATCGATATCGAGATAGAAGATAAGGATATCCGCATCGACACCTACAGAGCTAGCGGTGCAGGCGGACAACATGTCAATAAAACAGAAAGTGCTATCCGCATCACGCATATCCCGACCAATATCGTTGTGCAGTGTCAAAACGACAGAAGCCAACATAAAAATAAGGCAAGTGCCCTGAAGATGCTCAAGTCTCGCCTCTATGAATATGAGATGGCAAAGAAACAAGCCGAGATAGACGGTGTAGAAAAAAGCGATATCGGCTGGGGTCATCAGATACGCTCTTATGTGCTTGCACCTTATCAACAAGTCAAAGACTCTAGAAGCAATCAAGTCTACTCCAATGTTGATGCAATCTTAGATGGAGATATTGACAAACTTTTAGAGGGTGTCCTTATAGCACAAGCAAAATAACCATATTTAATGATTATTGTTCATTAAGATATTAACTATAATATATTTTTAAGATATTTTTTAGTATGATTAAGTATGAGGGATTGGGGTAATCCAATCTAATTCCTAGTAAAAAGGATGTAGGATGTCTAGAATATTTTTAAGAATTTTTGTTTTTATCGGCTTGATTTTTACTTTTCAATCATATGCAGATGGATTAACCGGCAAGTATTATAACAATGATGACTTTACCGATCTTAAGTTAACTAGAGTTGATCCAACAATAAATTTTGATTGGGGAAATGGCAGTCCAGATGCTTCGATTAATGGTAATACTTTTAGTGTTGAATGGACAGGGCTCATATATATTCCGGAGGATGGAAACTATAGGTTTTATCTTGCGCACGATGATGAAATAGTATTAACTATAGATGGTGTAGAGCGTTATAGTAGTTCAAATTGGACCGGTAACCCAAATAGCTATGGGAATACCAGCCAGATTCATTTCAAAACCGGATACTATCCAATAACAATTCGTTATAAAGAGGGATGGGGTGGTGCTTATGCAAAGTTTGCTTGGAGGAATAACAAAAGTATCACTTCTCCTAGAATTGTTCCAGCTTCAAATTTATTTACCGTTCCAGCCCCAACACCACCAAGTGATTTCAATCTTCGCTACAAAGCAAACCTTATGGGAAATATGAAAGTTATAGGAAATACGGTCTTGTGCCCAAGAAATTGGCGGGGACAATGTATCACAAACACATCTCAGAGGAATGATGCTGTGAATTTACGATATGTTGATATAGACAGTGACGCTACAACATTCAACTCTTCAAGTGCCACTTTTGAAGATAGTGCCATAAGCCCGGATAGTGATAATCCTCAGCCTGCACGAATAGTGTGGGCAGGACTCTACTGGAGTGGATACCTGCACACTTATGAAGCAGCAGATGGAACTCAATCACAGTTTACAAATTTAACCTCCAATACAAATACAGTTACAAATGCTATCAATAATCATACGATACAGTTTCGAGCTGGCAATGACACTTACAATATTGTAAATAATAATGGAGATAAAGTTTTAGGCTTCTCACAATTTGTAAATTTTACTCAATACAAATCATTTAACTACGCTTGTTTTGCTGATGTGACAAATCTTTTGAAAGATAAAGACCCAGTAACAACCTACTCAGTAGCGAATGTCCCATCGATGGAGGGACAAACAAACAGAGGAAGTATTGGTGATGGTCTTGGAAACTCAGGTGCTTGGAGTTTGGTGATTATCTATGAAAACACTTCAGTGGGAGAAAAAACGAGAAATGTTAGTGTTTTTGATGGATTTTCGGTCATTGATGGTAGCAATTCTCGGACTATCACAGTCAATGGCTTTCTCACACCTAGCAGTGGTTCTGTCGACTCAACGCTCTCCGTATTTGCCAACGAGGGAGATCAAAATATCGCTGGTGATCGATTTATACTAACCAATCTTGATGGTGACAACGCGGGGCAAAATGTCACTTTGAAAAATGCTACTAATGCTATAAATAATTTTTTTGACTCCTCCATCACTGGCGTACCTACTAGAACACCAAATCTCGTCAATAATCAAGGAATTGATATCCACACCGAACAAATGGGAGAAGATGGATATAATATCATGGCTAACAATCAAACAGCAGTAAGTATACAATTTACCACTACCGGTGATGTTTATTACCCTAGCATGGTTGCTTTTGCAACTGAACTCTATAGACCTGAGCTTTGTTATGATTTCGCCGGGTTAATTGGAGATAATATAACAGTTCCTATTGATAGCAACAGAACTTTTAGTATAAGCAAGTGGGGAGATACTGATCCATTTTACATCAAAGCATTTATTCGTTCTGAAGAGGCGGATTTTAATCTTGTTAATACTAGCATGAAAATAATCATGAAAGAGAATAATGGTTCAGTTATGTCTGGAAAACTTGCATTTGATTTAGCAAAAACAGAAGTTTCTCCTAATAGCATTAATGGTTATTTGCCTGCTATAGGAATTACAGGCGAGAGTGATATGTTCTCCATCGGTGAAAATAATTCTGTTACCGGCGGAACGATTGGCGTAAGTGAAAATACTTACGCTAAAGCTGCTTTTGACTTTTTAACCGGTAACACTATTGATGGAAGATTTAATTTAGAACTTCACACTTCTTTACAACTTAATCCAGACGATCCGAATGATTTAACATCTTATGTTTACTCTACCGCCAACGGGTCTCTTCCTTTATGCGCTAGAGATTATGTTTATGACCCTATCTGGCTCTACTTTAACGTTGAACGCGCTGGAAGCAATACCGCCTCTACGCCGGTAGACAAATATTCCTTATTAACTCAAATGGTTGGCAGAACATTTGATATAGATGTCGTTAGCTACTCAGGAGCTCCTAGCTACACAACAGAACAAACAATTAATAACATAGCAGTTGATCTTGAGCTTATTAATGCAGGTGGCTTTGAAAACAATAGTAGCGCAGGATATGATTCTGTATGTAACGATAGCGGGAATGCTGTCACAGATGGGCAGTTTGTTGTATTTAATAATCAATCAAGAGTTAGCATCAATGATTTTATTAGTGATACCGCACTAGAAAGCGCTGCATTTAGAGTATGGGTTCTCACAAAAACCGAGGAGGACGGCACATCGACTATAGTTAACCATACATGTGCAAGTGCGATTGATGAAAGCTGCTTTCAAACAGTTTATTTGGACAATTATTATGATGCCAATGCAACAAGTAGCAACTATTGCGATACCGCATGCGGATCAACCCCAAGTGGATGCTATGAGTGTCTTAAGAAATACTATGCTACACCTGTTTGTTCAAGAGATAACTTTTCTATTCGACCGGAGGGCTTTAGAGTAAGAATATATGACAATAATGAAAGCAACTTAACATCTCCTACTCCTAAAGAAATTATTGCGAACAATATAGAAAACAATGCAACACTTGCTGCCGGGTATAAGTATTTGCTTGAATTAAAAGCTTTGGCTTATTCTGATGACGTAAATGATGAAACTACTGCCTTAGGATACTATAATGAAAATTTCAGAGCAACAAATAACATTAATGTACCAACTAAAGATGCTATTGCGCTTGAATTCAATGACAATGCTGGAAAATGCAACGATAAAAATACTACAACTTATAAATATATCTTTCAAAATGGAATAATAGATAATCTTAAAGGGACAAATCTAAGATTCTCCTTTGATAATGCCGGTCAATATAAGTTCTGGATAGATGACTCAAATTGGACACGAGTAGATCAAAAAGATTATGAATATAAAACTACATTTAATGGGGTCAAAAACGACGATTGTATAATTGATAATCCTACTTCTCCTGGAAGTGGAAAAGTGGGATGTAATACAAGATCTTATATAAATGGAAATACGAGATTTTATGAACTACCTCTACAATTCTATCCTTATGCTTTTGATCTTAGCACTATCAACATGACAAACTCACCTGACAATGCCAATACTTCATGGCTCTTCACTAATAACCTTAGCGAAGATCCTCATATGGGCGCTCGATTTTACGGTAATGTTATCGCCATTGCTAAAAATGACACACAAACAACAAACTTTGTGAATGGATGTGCTGCTACTGATGTCAATCTTGATTTGAACATTAGTAGCACGCCCGAAGAAGGAAATATTACTGCTTTAGATAAAGATAGCAATATCGCACTTATTAGTTCAAATAATATAATCATAGGGGCAGATAGCAATATTACTGATGCCAATGGTACACAAGCAACCATAGTAAAAGAGTATTTTACAAAAGACAATAGTGGATCCAGTGTAATCGATTTACGCTATAACTATGATAGATTTAACAACATGGTAACTAACCCTATCGTGGCAACTTTTCATACACTTATAGCTTCTGCTCCTGATGCAAATGCAAGTGTGGAGATGGATGACAACAAAACTCCGGATGGTGAACAAAACTATGACAGAAACATAACTTTCCTTAAAGGAAGAGTCTATACTGAGCTAGAAACTTTTAACTCTAGTGATGGTTACGATCTTGAAGATGATAATATCAATATAATATTTACAGCTTTAGCTTATTGTGAAGATACTGTCGATATAAATTGCACCGATACTATGCGTACGCTAAATGGCGATCCAACACTGACGGGTGAAATAACAAATTGGTACCCAATGACATCTCATATAGATACTTATGATGCGAATAGTATTAATGATGGTAAGATATTACAATTAAATGATGAAGATGGTGCAGGAGTAACCATGAGCTCTGCAACAAATATAGAATTTGATAATGGTGCTAAAACATCCAATATAAATATAGCTGAAGGGACTGCTGAAGATTCAGCAAAAATTCGAGTCTCTCCTGATTTTTGGCTCAAATACCATGAAAATTCAAGCGAAAATGGAAATCCATATTTTATACTCAATTTTGATAAATTAAGTGATGAGTGGACCGGGGTTGGCAATACAGGTCATAAGATAGATATCAATGCCTCAAAAGGCTCAATGGATAGAACGACATGGTAAAAAGAAAAGCTATTGCGATGATAGAGCTGATTATCGCTATCGTCATCATGGGAATTGCATTTTTAGCAATACCTATGATCAATAATGAAGCTATAAAAAGTGATGAGAATGCAATGTTGCAAGAGTCTATAGCAGCAGGTGCTTCACAAACAGAGTTGATACTTACTATGAAGTGGGATGAAAACAGTAGTGACATCCTGGATACTAGCACTTCATGGGATGGATTAAGTGGGGCTACCGCAAGTAGAAAAGTTAATGATGATGGCAAAACTGCTAGTGTTATTGGACATGACGTAGCCACAAACGATGACTTTAACGATATGGATGATTATAATAGTGAATCTGTCACGCTCAATATCTATAATGCTGAAGGATTTGAGACATATGAGGGGAACTATGCAGATACAAGTATAACTATGGCAACAACGGTTCAATATGCAGATGATACTATTGCCACTTTTAGTACTGAAACAACAATGAATGGCATCAATCCCTTTAACGCAGGAACTCCTGCAGGTACATCAAACATCAAACTCATCACCACCACACTTACAACTACAGAAGATAACGCCTCAGACACAATAAATAATAAAGAGATTAAACTTCAAACATTTAGTTGCAATGTGGGTAGAGCTCCGATTCAAAGGACGACAAATGATAATTAAGATGAAAAAAGCATTCTCTATGGTCGAGCTCGTTTTTGTAATCATTGTTTTGGGTATTGTAGCCTCTATAGGTGCTTCCATCATAGCAAAAACTTATGAGACCTACATCGTCCAAAAAGCAACCTATAACGCAAGTATGAAGACAGAACTTGCCGCCTTGCAAATAGCACAACGATTAAGCTACTCTATCCCTTGGTCGATAGTTGTTAAACAAGATGATAATGTCACCTATAAGCGTTTATCCAAACTAGAAGCCGGTGATGCCGGAGAGGACTATATCACACTAGAGTGGATAGGGATAGATAATGATAGCTTTAGTGCCTCTACACCTCCTGGCTGGAGTGGGTACTGCGATATTGACACCTCTACTACCGCGCAATGCGAAACTCAAGGGAGCAAACTTAGTGATGCAGATACTGTTATAGGTAATCTTTCAGATGGCAAAGTGGCCTTTGGGGGAGGAAACAGCCCGGCTGTTTTCTTTAAAGTTAACCAATATGATAGCAACACTTCCTATGCACCTGAGTGTGTAGGGCTTGTTGATACCAATACATCCTGCACTATCCCCGCAGGAAGAAACGGAGATACCATACTCACTTTTGGTGGCGGCAATAAATATAGAGCAGAGCACTATGCCCTTAGTTGGAGCGCGTATGCTATCGTGCCTGAAAATGGAAAAGATACAGATGGTGATGGTCATAATGATCTACATGATTTGTATCTTTACTATAACTATCAACCATGGATGATTGGAGCACAATTTAGCACAGGCACAAAATCTTTGCTTATCAACAATGTCTCAGTCTTTAAAATGAATGCATTTGCCAATACTGTGCGTTTCAAGATATGCATTAAGCAATTTATAGGTGATGATTTACCTATAACAATCTGCAAAGAGAAGGCGGTGGTACGATGAGACAAGCATTTTCTATGGTTACGGCAATTTTTGTTATGGTTATTCTTGCCACCATCTCTGTGCTTGTACTCAACACAGCAGGGCAAATTTCACAAAATACCGTGCTACAATACCGTCAAGAGCAAGCAGCACTCCTAGCTAAAGGCTATACCGAATTTGCAATTCTAAGCGTATTAAAACACGATAAAGGAACGGCAGCAACACCACTTGATTGTGTAGAAAATATTAACGGCACGGTTGGCAATGACTTTGATGATGGCTCCGGCTATAAAGCAGAGGTAAAGATATACTACATAGGTAATAATCTTCCATGCAATGGAAATAGAATATTAAATACCGCAAACATTTCCGGCGCTAGTGCTGACCCTTACGCACCTCATGTACTTATCGATACTTTTATAAAATACAAAGATCCCCTCAACCTAGATGAAAATATCACTTACCACCGACGATCACTCCAAAAAATTTAAAGAGGATTTTCCTCTTTAAATAGACTCTATTTATCATTCATTAAGCGAAGAGAGTTACAATTTAATATGGATAAAGTTTATCCATCGGTATTTAAATTAAAGGATGCAATATGAATAGAAGTATAGTTGGACGCCATTTTGAACTCACAGAACCGATAAAAGATTATGCAAATAGTGCGATAGATACTTTAGATAAATATGGACTTGATATCATCTCTGCCACAACACTAGTTTCTTCTGATGAGAAGAATGGGAAAAAAGGATTTGCCGTAGAGTTTGTTGTGAACCTCAAAGATAAAAACAGTGTAGTTATCTCCCAAAAAGACAAAGATGTCTATGCGGCGATTGATCTTGCTATCGAGAGAGTCAAAAAGACACTAAGACGCCATGCTGATAGGATTAAAAATCATAAAATTGCAAGCTTTAAAGATCTTGGTGCCGAAGCAGAAGCGGTTGGTGAATTTATCGGTGGACTTACCGATGATCCCGAGATTGTTCCTATGGATTTGGAACTTCATAAACCGATTGATTTTGATGAGGCGATGGATATGCTCAAAGAGGAGAAAAAAAGACAATTTATCGTTTTCAATGACACAGAAGGCAACCTTCGGGTTATGTATAAAAGAGCTGATGGGAAATTTGGACTCTATTAATATCTTTAACAATCAAAGGTAACCACTCAAAGTTACCTTTGAAATGCTACTTCTAATCATCCTAAACAAATCTAAACTCTAAAAAATCTTGATAAATAACTCAACTCATCATTCTAAAGAAACTTTTTGCTTTACAAGGATACTTACATGACAAGTCATTGGGATAGATAAATATAATATCTAGCCTTTTATGCTATAATCCCCTCTAAGAAAATCGAGGAAATTCATGAAAAAAGTAGCCATATTAGGCCGCCCAAATGTGGGCAAAAGTTCACTCTTCAACCGTTTAGCAAAACAAAGAGATGCCATCACATCTGATGTATCAGGTACAACGCGTGATGTTAAAAAAAGAGTGGTAACGATCTCGGAGGATAGAGAATTTCAAGTTATCGATACAGGGGGAATAGATGCAGCAAGCGGTGCGCTCTTCTCAAAGGTAGCAGAGCTTTCACTCAGAGCTGCCCAGAGTGCTGATGTTATACTCTACTTAGTAGATGGCAAAATGATTCCCGATGATGAAGACAAAAAACTCTTCTATAAACTCCAAGCGTTGGGTATTCCGATCGCACTTATTATCAACAAGATAGATAATGACAAAGAAGAGCAAACAAGATTTTGGGAGTTTTCATCTTTTGGTGCGAAAGATATCTTTGCTATCTCTGTAAGCCACAATAGAAAACTCAATCCTTTTTATAAATGGTTAGAGCGTTATATCCCGCCAAAAGAGCAAGGACTTTTGGCTACTGCAATTAATGAAGAGTTTGATCCACTCTATGATGAGCCAAAGAGCGAGATGATAGAAGATGACAATGAGATAAGAGTCGCTATCATCGGTAGAGTCAATACCGGTAAAAGTTCACTACTCAATGCTCTACTTAAAGAGGAACGAAGTGTCGTAAGTGAAGTAGATGGCACAACGATTGATCCCATAGATGAAACCATAGAATACAATGAGCATATGATTACCTTTATAGACACAGCAGGCATACGACGACGAAGTAAGATACTCGGTATCGAAAAGTATGCGCTGACTCGAACAACAGCTATGCTAGAAAAGGCTGATATCGTACTCTTGATGATTGATGCAAGTGTAGGTGTGAGTGAGCTTGATGAGCGTGTTGCGGGGCTCATAGAAAAACATAAACTTGCCTGTTTGATCGTACTTAATAAATGGGATATAAAGGGTGATAAAAGCTATGAAGCGGCAACCCAAGACATACGAGATGAGCTCAAATTTTTACACTACGCGCCACTCATTACTATATCGGCCAAAACAGGTCTTCGAGTCCATAAGATACTTGATGAGATCATAAAGATATATGGTCGTTATAAAATGCGCATACCTACCTCTAAGCTCAATGATGTAATCAATGAAGCAATTAGAAGACACCATGTGCCATCACACAATGGAGCTGTTGTACGCATAAAATTTGCAACCCAATACGAGACCAAACCCCCGAAGATTGCGCTTATCTCAAATAGACCTGAGTTTATTCACTTTAGCTATATGAGATATCTCGCAAATTTCTTGCGTGAAAAGTTTGATTTTGAAGGCGTTCCTTTGGATATCGTAGCAAGAAAAAGAGGTGAGAGAGTCGAAGATGAAGAGTAGAGAGGAGAGAGAAAGATGAGAGTACTAACAGGCATCCAAGCAAGTGGAAAATTGCATATAGGCAACTATTTTGGAGCGATGAAACAGATGATAGAGTTGCAAGAGAGTCATGAGCTCTTTACATTTATAGCAAACTATCACTCACTTACTAGCTCAAAAGACTCTGCACTTCTTAAGCAATACACACAAGAAGCGGCTATCGATTATCTCTCTCTTGGGATTGATCCAAACAAGACAACATTTTGGGTGCAAAGTGATGTGCCTGAAGTCTTAGAACTTTACTGGATACTTTCAAAATACACCCCAATGGGTCTGCTAGAACGCGCTCATAGCTACAAAGATAAAGTTGCAAAAGGCATCACACCAAACCATGCACTCTTCTCGTATCCTGTCTTAATGGCAGCAGATATTCTCCTCTATGACTCCGAACTTGTCCCTGTTGGCAAAGATCAGATCCAACACATAGAGATCACAAGAGATATCGCGATTAAGTTCAATAATGAGCATGGTGAGATATTGACTCTACCAAATCATAAAGTAGATGATGCCATAGCGACGATTCCCGGACTTGATGGCGAGAAGATGAGTAAAAGTTATGGCAATACCATAGATATCTTTATGGATGAAAAAGCTTTACAAAAACAGTGCAATAAGATAGTCACCTCTTCTACACCACTTGGAGAACCTTTAGAGTTTGAAGGCTGCAATCTCTATGATATCTTATCACTCTTTCTAGACGATGCGGGCAAAAAAGAGTTGCAAACTAGATATAAAAGCGGTAAAGAGGGGTATGGGCACCTTAAAAAATATCTCAAAGAGCTTATCTGGAGTGAATTTGAAGAGGCAAGAGCGAAGAGAGAACACTACCTCGCACACCCACAAGAGGTAGAGGCGATACTTCAAGAGGGAGCTGAAAAAGTCAGAGTAATTGCTAGAGAAAAACTAAGAATTGTAAAAGATGCTGTTGGACTTCGATAATGCCAAATGAAATTCTCATAGCTGAGAGCATAGGCATCATCGCCTTTGCTATGAGCGGTATCTTTGTTGCGATTAAAGAGAAGCTTGATTTTTTAGGGCTCTTTATCGCCTCCTTTCTTACCGCCTTAGGTGGTGGTATCACGCGGGACATCATCATAGATAAAGCACCTATTAGCTTCACGGAATATCTGCCTGTTACTTTAGTGCTTAGCGTCATTACCTTGACGCTTCTATTTAAGCTACATCACAAAGAGAGTCTAGAGAGTCATTATCTCTTTATACTCTGCGATACTGTCGGGCTGATATCTTTTTCGATTACAGCTTCTATTTTGGGGATCGAAGCCGGATTTAACTTTATAGGCGTAATGCTCTTAGCACTTATAACGGCAGTTGGAGGCGGTGTACTTCGAGATGTACTTCTCAACAGAGTTCCTCTACTTCTTAAAAGTGACTTTTATGGCTCAATCGCGATGCTCCTCGGACTTATCCTCTTTCTTTTAGAAAAAATGAGTCTGGTAAATAATGTAACGATTATTATGGTGTTTATTTTTGGTATTACCCTGAGACTCACAGCATACCATAAAAAGTGGCAACTACCTACGCTCTAGTTAAATCAAGCTTTTTGGTCTGATATTCCTCTTCTAAGATATGTGTAATCATATCTTTGTTGATCTCCCCTGTTGCCAGTATTTCAAGAGTATTTGAGCCGATATTTTGATGACCTTTTTGCTCTAGAAGGTGCAAGAGTCTCTTTGCAACCGGCTTGGATGTCTCCACGAGGTTCACTTCCCTGCCCATCACTTTTTGGATACTTTGTGCGATAAGTGGATAATGTGTACAGCCTAGAACTATGGTATCCACATCAAGTTCTCTCATAGGAGCTAACCAGTCCTCCAACATGCCAATCGTTTTTGGCGCATCACCCTGACCTGCTTCTATCTGTTCGACCAAGCCCGGACAAGCTTGTTCGTAGATTATGACATCACACTCTTGAGATAACTGAGCGGCTAATTTTTTGTACTTTTCGCCACCAAGTGTTGCAGGTGTTGCCAAGATACCTACTTTTTTACTCACACTCCATGCAACAGCAGGCTTGATACCCGGCTCCAATCCCACAATAGCAAGATACTTATAATGCTTACGTATATCTTCGATAGCGGCACTTGTTGCTGTATTGCAAGCAACAACGAGTGCATCGATAGCATACTCTTTAATCAAAAAATCAACGATTGCTATACTAAAATCTAGTATCTCATCTTTGCTTTTATCACCGTAGGGTGCATTTTTTGTATCGGCGACATAAACAAGATCGATCCCTTTTAGCTCTTCTAAAATGCTTTTGACGACGGTAAGTCCGCCAAGTCCCGAATCAAAAAGACCTACTTTCATTCAAAACCTCTCTTCCAAAACCTCTCTTCTTGGATTCAAAGCAAAGCTTCTCATCCAATTCATCTCACTAAAGCTTCGGCTATCGCCTCAGATCACGCACCTTCATTCATTATGGATAAAAACTCTTCATTGGTTTTTGTTTTTAGCATTTTAGAGAAGAGGAATTTCAAGCCTTCTAACTCCTCCATATTTTGCATAGCATTTCTGATAGCCCACACTTTTTGAAGTGTCTCAGGACCTAAGAGAAGCTCCTCTTTTCTAGTGCCGGATTTCGTCACATCGATAGCAGGATAGACTCTTCTATCGGCGATATTTCTGCTCAATATCACCTCGGAATTCCCCGTACCTTTAAACTCTTCAAAGATAACCTCATCCATTCTGCTGCCGGTCTCTATAAGTGCAGTTGCGATGATAGTAAGGCTTCCGCCCTCCTCTATATTTCTTGCTGCTCCAAAAAATCTCTTTGGTTTATGAAGGGCATTAGCATCAACTCCACCGGAGAGTACCTTCCCTGAGCTTGGAGTCACTGTGTTGTAAGCTCTAGCTAATCTTGTAATCGAATCAAGCAATATCACAACATCTTGCCCCATTTCAACTCTTCTTTTCGCCCGCTCTATAACCATCTCAGCCGTTCTCACATGATTTTGTGCAGGGAGATCAAAAGTCGAGCTGTAGACCTCTCCTTTGACTGAACGCTGCATATCAGTTACCTCTTCAGGTCGCTCATCAACAAGCAATACCATCAATGAAGCATCAGGATTATTGTGCGTGATTCCATGAGCAAGTTCTTTGAGAAGCTCTGTCTTTCCCGTTCTAGGAGGAGCGACAATAAGTGCTCTTTGTCCTTTACCGATAGGGGTAAAGAGATCAAGTACCCGTCCTGTGAGTTTCATGGTATTGTATTCGAGTTTTAGTTGATCGTTCGCATAGAGTGGCGTGAGGTTATCAAAGAGAGGTCTCTTTTTTGATTTTTCGGGCGCAAGGTAGTTGATCGCTTCTATCTTGAGAAGTGCATAATATTTCTCTTGCTCTTTTGGCGATCTGACTTGCCCCGTGACGATATCAGATCTTTCCAGAAAGTATTTGCACGCCTGAATCCAAGTCCATATCTTTTTGTTGTTATTTTCGCTCATGTTTCCTCTTGGATAATTTGATTGATTAGTAATTTTGGGGGTGAACAAATTTGAGTTAAAAATCGTAAAAAATATACTTTTATTTGACATAAAAAGCAAATATCAATTAAGCGCGATATACAAAAGAGGGACATATATCAAAATACCGGAGAGAAAAAATATTTTATAGATCCTCTTATGCAACAAAGACTCCATCTCTACAGAAAGTTTTTGCTCTATAAAGAGCTTGCGAACGAGCTCAATCTTCGTAAACATATCAAATATTTTTAGTGTCAATATGATGATCATCGATACATTGAGTCTCCCGGTTGCCAAAACAACAAAAAGAATAAAGTAAAAAGAGGGGTGCATCAACAAAAACACAAAGATACTTTTGCTGTAATATCTATAGGCTTTTTCTAATATTTGATAGAGCGTGTCCGAATATTGCCAGGCGATCTCAAAAAGCTCAAAAAATATGAGAAAAAGTATATATACCCAAACATCTTCCATTTGGCTATTTTACCTACATTTGGATAAAATAATTCACTTATTACTTTTGGGGAGAAAAATTGGCAGATATCAAGTGCACGCATTGCAATCTTACTTTTGATGAAAGCGTTATGATAGTCGAGAAAGATGGAGATGAGACATGCTATTTCTGTTGCCATGGATGCCAAGGAGTCTATCATCTTCTCAAAGATGAAGGGCTCGATACCTTCTATGCAAAGCTTGGCGAAAACACCCTAACACCCCCTAAAGAAAGCGAAAAAGAAGAACTTGAAAAATATGACTACGAGGGCTTTCAAAATAGATACACAAAGTTGCGTGAAGATGGACTCAGAGAGATCAATCTTGTCATCGAAGGCATTCACTGTTCAGCATGTGTTTGGCTCAACGAGAAAGTACTTAGAAAAACAGACGGTGTCATAGAAGCAGATATTAATTATACGACAAATAAAGCAAAGGTTGTCTGGGATGACTCTGCTCTTAAACTCTCAAAGATCATAGAGACTATACGCTCTATAGGCTATAACGCTTTCCCGTACGATCCAAAACTTCAAGAAGAGTATGCAACAAAAAAGAGAAAAGATTACTATATGCGCATCCTCGTAGCAGTCTTTGGATTGATGAATATTATGTGGATTGCTGTAGCGCAGTATGCCGGATATTTTGCAGGGATTGAACAAAAATTCAAAGATATATTGAGTGTTACCGAGTTTATATTGGCAACACCTGTACTCTTCTATAGTGGGTGGGTATTTTTTAGAGGTGCTTACTATGGCTTTAGAAACCGTATGGTCAATATGGATACTCTTGTTGCCTCAGGTGCACTTCTTACCTACCTCTACTCAATCTATGCCATGGTCACGAAAAACGGAGAGGTCTATTTCGAATCGGTTGTTATGATCATCACTTTTGTCTTAGTGGGGAAATATCTTGAAGTGCTCGGCAAAAAGCAAGCCGTCGATACACTTGATCTGCTAAAAAGTACCATTCCTACCGAGGTGATAAAACTGCAAAATAACGGAGAAAAAGTTATCTGCGCTGTTGAAAACATCAATATAGGGGATATACTCGAGATAAAAGCCGGAGAAAAAGTGGTTATAGACGGTAAGATTGTTGAAGGGAGTGGTTATTTTGATGAGAGCTCACTGAGTGGTGAGAGTATTCCTATCCTTAAAAAAGAGGGGGACTTAGTCTTGAGTGGTTCCGTATGCTCAGATGCCCTTATCCGCTACGAAGCAACAAAAGATTCGTCTAGCTCTCTGCTTGCTTCTATCGTAACGCTCTTGGAAGACTCGATCACCAAAAAACCAAAGATAGAGCAGATAGCCAATAGTATCTCCGGGTATTTTTCTATCATCATCCTTTTGATAGCAATTGCTACATTTATTGGATGGTTATACTTCACTCAAGATGTGCAAAGAGCGCTCATTGTGAGTATCTCCGTTATCGTCATAGCTTGTCCGTGTGCGCTTGGACTTGCAACACCCATGGCAACACTTGTCGGTATAGGCGTAGCCGCGAGAAGAGGTATTTTATTTAAAGAAGCTACATTTTTAGAGACTATGGCAAAAAGTACGCTTGTTGCACTCGATAAAACAGGGACAGTTACTGAAGGGAAACCCTCTGTAATCACAGCAGATATCTCCAAAGATATTGACCCTAAGCTTATCTATTCACTCGTATCAACATCCACGCATCCGATTAGTCTCGGTGTAAAAAATTACCTTGAATCACAATTCGAAGATATACAAACAGTTACAATCAAAGACGCAAAAAATATTCAAGGCAGAGGCATCAGTGGAATCCATGGCAATAAGAAAGTTTATGGTGGCAATGAAGCCTATATGCAAGAACTTGGCATAGCTATCACAAAAAAACCTCTCAATTCACTCTTTTTTATAGCCGATGATTCAAAACTCTTAGCAACTTTTGAGCTCAAAGACCAACTAAAAGAGGGGGCAAAAAAGACTATAGCCAATCTTAAAAAACTTGGGTTAAAGATCGTTATGCTCACCGGTGATCATGATCAAAGTGCACAAGCAATAGCACAAGAAGCAGGAATCACAGAGTATCATGCTGAGCTTTTACCGCAAGACAAGGCTGCTTTTATTGATGAGTTAAAGAGCAAAGGAGAGATTGTCACAATGGTAGGTGATGGTATCAATGACTCCATAGCACTTTCAAAATCAAATATTGCTATAGCTATGGGAGGCGGTGCTGATGTTGCTATAGGTGTCAGCGATGTAGTGCTTATCGATGAGAGCGTCAAAAAAATAGAGGACGCTTTTAGAATATCAAGACGAAGCTATAGAGCTATCAAAGAGAACATATCATTTTCAATTATTTATAATATAATAGCAGTACCGATGGCCATAATGGGTTATGTCTATCCTCTTGTAGCTGCGCTCTCAATGAGCTTAAGCTCACTCGTTGTTGTTGGAAACTCTATTAGAATCAAAAGATTACGCTTTAAGGAGAAAAATTGAGTAGCTCTATCATGATCTTGATGCTGAGTGTTTCTACTTTTCTCGGAGCATTAGGACTCGTTGCCCTACTTTGGGGTGTAAAGACAGGACAATTTGATGATAAATCAAAGTTTTTAGACGGTGCAAGATATGATAACGAAGAGGAACTCCATGATGCTGTGATGATGGAAGAGAAGCAAAAAGCACAAAAAGAAAAAAAGAAAAAAGAGTATAGACCTGCTGATTAGAGGATGGGAATGATAAAAAAATCTATATTTAGAGAATATGATATCAGAGGCATATTTGATGAAGAACTCAATGAACAGAGCGTTAAGCTTATAGGGTATTTTCTAGGCAAAAAGATAGCGCGACTTGGAGGAATCGTAGCCATAGGTTATGATGCAAGAACGCATTCACCAACGTTAAGAGACTATCTTGCAAGCGGACTCAATCATAGTGGATGTCGTGTGCTTGATATGGGTATGGTTGCAACGCCTATAAACTATTTTGCAAACTACAATCAACCTACCGAGATAGACAAAAATATCAATGCCTCCATCATGATAACAGGCTCACACAATCCAAGTCAATATAATGGCTTTAAAATTACGATAGATAAAAAGCCTTTTTTTGGAGAGGACATCTACACACTTGGCGATGAGATCATCGAAAATGCTGATAGGGAGATCCCAAATGACCCTCATACGACCCTAATAGACACAAGAGCTGCATATATAGAGTATATGGTCGAAAACTTTTCACACCTCAAAGGGTTGCGAAAAAACATTGTCATTGATTGTGGTAATGGAGTTGCAGGGGTTGCTATAACAGAGATATTTGATAGACTTGACCTGCGGTACAAAGCCCTTTTTGTCAATCCGGATGGAACATTTCCAAATCACCATCCCGACCCAAGCGAAGAGGAGAATCTAAAAGATATCAAAAAAGAGCTTGAGGGTGATTTTGACATTGGCTTTGCCTATGATGGAGATGCCGATAGGATTGCAGTGCTTACAAAAGAGCAAAATATCAAAGGAGATATGCTCGCCATTCTTTTTGCAAAAGATATGATAAACCCGACCGTTATCGGCGAGGTGAAATGCTCGAGCGTAATGTATAATGAGATAGACAAGATAGGGAAAGCTATCATGTATAAAACCGGGCACTCCAATCTAAAAGTAAAGATAAAAGAGGAGCAGGCTGATTTGGCTGCTGAAGTGAGTGGACATATATTTTTCAATGATCAATATTTTGGTTTTGATGATGCGCTTTATGCAACATTTAGGGTGCTAGAGCTACTCGATAAAGGCTATGATCTTGATAAGGAGTTGGCACTTCTTCCTAAGCTTTATTCGAGTGAAGAGGTCAAGATAAAAACAACTGAAGAGGAAAAGTTCAAGATTATAGACAAACTCAAAGAGATGCTCAAAACACAACCTGAAGATATCCCGCAAATCAGAGATATCATTGATGTTGATGGGCTTAGAATCAATTTCGAAGATGGCTGGGCGTTAGTGAGAGCAAGCAATACAACACCCGTACTTGTAACACGATTTGAAGCCTCTACTCTTGATCTCGCACAACGCTATGAAAAAGATATCAATGCGTTGATCTTAAAAGCAAAAGAGGCACTATGAAAAATAGCATCTATTTTGATATATCAAAAAATGAATTAGAGGCAAAATAAAGACTCTTTGACAGAGTAACAAAAGAGAGAGAATATATAGGCTATTATGATCTCCCTTTCCAAGATACACAAAATCTCAAAAAACTCGAAAAATCTCTAGATGCCTCTATTGATACCGTTGTAGTGGTAGGTATAGGCGGAAGCTCTTTAGGAACGAAAGCGATATATGAATTTTTAAAACCTGCCAATCACCTCAAAAGAAAACTTATCTTTTTAGAGAGTACAGACCCTTTGAATCTTACGAATCACATAAAAGAGATAGAGTTTGAAAAATCACATTTTCTCATCATTAGTAAATCGGGAACTACTATCGAGACTATCTCTATCTTTAAATATCTCTACTCGCTCAATAATGATGCAAAAAAATATACCTTTATCACTGATCCAAACTCTCCGCTGGAAGATTTTGCAAAATCGATAGATGCTTCGTATTGCAACATCCCAAAAAATGTCGGAGGGAGATTTTCCGCATTAAGCAGTGTCGGACTGCTTCCACTTTTATGTGCCGGTATCGATGTTGATGCTCTATTGAAAGGCACAAAAGAGATAGCTGATGGGTTTTTTCAAGAGCAATCGATCAAAGATCATCTTATAGATAAAGCACTCTTTTATGCTAAAAATTATACTACGTATCATATCAACTGCATCTTTGCATACTCTGAAGCTTTGAAATATTTTTGTGAATGGTATGTGCAGTTGTGGGGCGAGAGCTTAGGTAAAAAGCAGAAAAGTAGTGCTATCAATGTCGGTTTGACACCGGTTGGGCTTATTGGCCCAAAAGATCAACACTCCTTTTTGCAACTGCTTATTGAGGGGACGAGAGATAAATCAGCTACATTTATCAAGATAGATGATTTTAAAGATGATCTTGTTATCCCAAATATCTCACTAAAGCATTTAGAAAAACTTGACGATATCAATGGACTCAAATTCCATAAGCTCATTAATATGCAATGTGAATCAACACTCGAAGCACTACAACAGCACGGAGATATACCTCTTGATGCAATCACAATACAAAGTATTGATGAAGAGAGCATGGGGAAGCTTATCTACTATTATGAACTCCTTACCTCTCTTGTGGGAATCCTTATCGATGTTGATACTTATGATCAGCCTGGAGTTGAAAAGGGAAAAACAATACTTCAAAATAAAATCAAAAAGGCACAACCATGATCACTAAATGTCTCTTCCCTGCAGCAGGATACGGCACAAGATTTCTTCCAGCAACGAAAGCGATGCCTAAAGAGATGCTCCCCATCCTTACAAAACCTTTGATCCAGTACGGTGTAGAAGAAGCACTTGAGGCAGGCATGACAACAATGGCGATTATTACGGGGCGTGGTAAAAGAGCGATTGAAGATCATTTTGATATCTCTTATGAACTTGAACATCAGATTAAAGGAACTTCAAAAGAGAAGTTACTTAAAGAAATTCGAGATATTATCGAGCAATGCACTTTCTCCTACACAAGACAGAGTGAGATGAAAGGTCTAGGGCATGCTATACTCACGGGTGAAACACTCATCGGCAATCAGCCTTTTGGAGTCATATTGGCAGATGATCTCTGTCAAAATGACGATGAAGGTGTTATGAAGCAGATGGTCAAGCTCTACAAGAAATATCAATGCTCTATCGTTGCCATCGAGGAGATTGACAAAGCACACAGTGAAAAATACGGTATCGTTGAAGGGGAGATGATAGAAAAAGATATCTACAAACTCTTTAATATGGTCGAAAAACCACACCCTGATGTTGCACCAAGTAATCTAGCAATCATCGGAAGATATATACTCACGCCTGATATTTTTGAGATTTTAAAAGAGACGAAACCGAGCAAAAATGGTGAGATACAGATAACGGATGCCCTACTTGAACAGGCAAAAAAAGGAAAAGTTATCGCTTATAAATTCAGAGGCAAGAGATTTGACTGCGGTAGCGTCAAAGGCTTTGTAGAAGCAACAAACTATCTTGCTTCTACACTCACTGATTAATCATTTCATGTTGTTTTAAAAATTTCTTTATAAAAATTTCCTATCTTCCATCCACAAAACTTTAAAAAATCAATAGGTGATTTCGCTCGCATTATTCTTCTTGAGTATATTTTTTCTCCCTTTAAAGTTTTAGGAAGATTCTTTTGCTCATCTTCTTCTATGATCTTGTTAATCATCGCCAACAAGTTATATTCCTCAATCACTCTTCTTCTTGCTTCAATCACTGCATCTAATCTTCTTTCGTATTCTCCCGGCGCTTCAATAACCTTTTGAATCTTTTTAATTGAGCCTTCAAAATCATTAAGATCGATCAAGATAATGCTATCTTTTGGAAAGTAATCATATACATTCGGGCAACCGTAATAGATTGGCACACAATACCCTAAAAAAGCATCAGCAAGTTTTTCCGTCCATACATCTTTAGCATAATGATTCTCGATTGCCACATGAAACTCATAATCATCCAAGGCATCTGCTTTAAGATCAATCCACTCATATCCTTTGCCAAATCTCTCAACTTGCGGGATTCTCTCTTGAAGCAATTTTGTAAATTCAAAACGCAGTCTATGAATCGTATGACCTTGCTGTTTGTTTGAGCAGACTGTTGATATCTTTTTTGTTTTTTTGGGCGGTTTTGTTTTAATAATCGTGTCATACTCCCTGCCGTAAAACCAAAGATTCCCTGTTTGGGAACGCATGGCATTTGGATGTGCAAGGTGTTTTTCGTCTTGATTAGTTATAAGATACTCAAACTGCGAAGCAAAAGCATTGCCGTATCGCGTGATGCTACTCGGCTCAGTTGTTATCAGGATGGTGTTTTCTTTCGGACAAGAAAGCACTTCTGTTCTGCGGGGGATAATTCTTGAGATATCATCGATAACGACCAACCAATCATACTCCTTCTCTAATGCATTAAAAGTAAAAATGCAAGAACCTAATTTTGGATTTTTGGATGGCAACTGTTTGCGATATCTTGAATTTTCATTATCTTGACTTGCCCTGCTAATAAGCTTTACTTTATAATTCATAAATTATAATCCTAAATATTTAGATACTTTTTTGTGAAAAATTTCAAACAAATTCACAAGCTCCCATCACTATTTTTTAATATGCCTTTTATGTCAAAAACTACTCTATTTTCATTCGATATTTCAATCTCTTTATATCTATCGTGAGCAACTGCCACAACAATAGTATCATATGCTTCAATATTATAATTATCGATAAGTTCAATGTTATACTCTTTTTGCACCTCTTCTTTGTCTGCCCAATAGTCACTCACATCCACCTTACAACCATAGTCTTGAAGCTCATTAACGATATCAACCACCTTTGTATTCCTTATGTCCGGACAATTTTCCTTGAATGCAAGTCCTAAAACTAATACTTTTGCATCATAAACCGGTAACCCTTTTTTAATCATAAGCTTTATAACGCGCTCAGCTACATATTTACTCATACCATTATTGATTTGTCTTGCCCCTAAGATAAGATTTGGAGTATATCCTAGCTCTTGGGCTTTGTACGTTAAATAATAAGGATCAACACCTATACAATGGCCGCCGACAAGCCCGGGAGTTAGCTTTATAAAATTCCATTTTGTTGCCGCGGCTTCTATAACATCCTTTGTATTAATTCCCATAGCATTAAAAATCAGAGCTAGTTCATTGATAAGCGCTATATTGACATCTCTTTGAGTGTTTTCTATCACCTTAGCTGCTTCAGCAACTTTGATGCTTGATGCTAGATGTGTTCCGGCTTTTATGATAGAGCTATAAAGCCTATCTACTTTTAATGCTATCTCCGGTGTGCTACCTGATGTGATCTTCAGTATCTTAGTAACCGTATGTTTTTTATCGCCGGGGTTGATTCTCTCAGGAGAGTAACCACAAAAGAGTGTTTCATTAAATTTTAATCCGCTACCTTCTTCCAAAATAGGAACACATATCTCTTCAGTAACTCCGGGATATACGGTTGACTCATAGATAACGATATCGTCCTTTTTAAGCACTTTACTCACACTTTGACTTGATTTTATGATTGGGGTAAGATCAGGTTTATTGTCTTTATCTATAGGTGTCGGAACGGTAATAATATAGATATTTGCCTCTTTTGCATCATCAATATTATAACTAAATACTACACCGTTATTGAGAGCTTCTTTTACCTCTTCATCATTAAGTTCTTTAGTTTTATCTATTCCATTATTGAGCTCATCTACTCGTTTTTGATTGATATCAACTCCAAACACTTTGTATTTAGCACTAAAGGCATGTGCAAGTGGCAAGCCGACATATCCCAAACCAACAATACATATCTTATCCATCACACAAACCTTATAATCATTACTTTAAAAATTTATTATATCATTTAAAATTCTCAGCAAGCTTCAAAGCTTTTAATAACACTACCCAAATTAATGCTGTCTAAAAAATATCTTTGTCATTTTTTCATCTTCCAGATACCTAAAATTGCCTCTCGAGGATTAGGCTCACCATGAAATACAACTGCTTTTAGTCCTTCAATCTTTGGAATTTTCGGGGTGATAAAATGTCTCAATGGACCTATCTTGCACATACAATGAAATCGAAAAGAGCAAAACCAACCTTTGGGCCAAAAGTTAAGTTTTCCATATCTCTCAATGACTTTGGACGAGAGATACTCTTGTGAAGCCGTAAAAAATCTATCAACAACCTCTTGTGGATGCTGCTCATAATACTCTTTTACAAATCCTAGTGTTCCGACAACCCAAGAGTAACAACTTGCCTGTCCGACTTGATTGCCTTTTGAGTTCCAGTCATTGATGATATAAAATCCATCATTTTTTGGATATTCAAAAAACTCATCTAGATTACCGACAATGACGACATCAAGATCAAAGAAAAACACTCGCTCACCTTGCAGCTCACCAAGTTCATCATCACACAAACCTGCTTCTTTTCTATAGGCATATTTTGTTTGATATTCAGGTGTGGTTTGTAATATAGGCAAAGGTCTTACATTGATATTTGGGTCCAGCCCTTCGCTATTTTCAGTAAAACAAAAAAATCGTATCTCATATGTACTGTTTTTCTTTATCGTCGAATAGAGCTTATTGACATATTCTGCATCATAGACATCACCCCACTTTATGCATATTACATTTTTATATGTTTGCATTTTCTCCTCCGACATCTTGCTGTATAAAATTATTATATGTACTCATAAGAGCTAAAAATATCAATCCAAGATAAGTAATAAATTGAGCGTCAATACACATAAGGCTGCTTATATTTTTTTGCAACTATCGTGTCATAGTATTGCGGATGATAGAGTTTATAATTATGGGAGCCTATACCAAATATCGGATGATCTTTGATGATCTCATATCCAGTAAGGTATATAGGTAGTCTTCCGGATGTATTTTTGTTTGCAGTCAAATCAAAAAGTATATTATATCTTTCTTTCAAGCCTGGATTTAAAAAAGCAAGAACAAATAAGAGAAAAAAGGCGATAAGTGTGCCAATGACATACACCCTGTATCTACTAAATATACCAACGATAAATATAGATGATGCAAGTGCCAATATGGGACTTCTATTGCCTGACATAACCATAACAAAAATAAAAAGTGCAAAAACTAAAAATGCAATTTTTCTCTGTTTTCCTTTTAGCAGTATAAGCGAAGCAATCAACAACCCGCCAAATTCTCCCATCATCAAACTCAAACTCGGCCTATCACTCCATGCTGTTATTCTTATATCATTAAACAAAGGGTTTCCAAAAATATCTTTTCCAACAAAATATTGATAAATAGCATCGAAAGAGACAATAGATACAGCAGTCAAAGAGACAAAAATAAGTCTTTTGATTTTCTGTTTGTCATCAAAAATATAAAGTGCTGCAAAAAATGAAACAATATACAAGATAGTCTCAAATGAAGATTTAAAAGTATAGTAATGATAATCCAAAAAGATACTCTGCAAAAGCATATATGCGATGAATGCCCCAAAACCATATATAAGTTCTTTATATTTTGAAAATAGATTTTTTGCTATGCCGGTATCTTTTATAAGCATAAATATAAATAGAATGTCGATTAAAAAAGTAATAGCCTTAAACACCTTACCGACATAAAAAAGCAACACAAGAAGATAAAAGAGATACTCCATAGTTTTTTTGATTTTATCTGTCACCGATTATCTCCTCATATGTTTGGTATGTTTTAAGAATCATATTTTTCATAGAAAAATTTTCTCTTGCAGTATCGTAATATTTTGAAAAATCAATTTTATCTTTATTTTGTAAATAAAATGTGATTTTCTCTCGAATTAAATCAACATCGGGGCTCTCAATAACTAGCTCGGCCGGTATAAAAAATTTCACATCAGCAACATCTGTACTCAAGAGTGGTTTTTTAAGACACAGCGTCTCGGCAAAAACATATGAGAATCCTTCTCGTCTTGATGCTATTATTGCAAAATCTGCACTTTTTATAATCTCAAGAGCGTCATCCCTAAAACCCAATATCTTAATATTTTTCTCTTTGCCGTATTTTTTTATCATCACCTCAAGATTATCTTGTTCTTTACCATCTCCAACTATCAATAGATTAATATTAATATCTTGTAATGCCTCTATCAAAAGATCAAACCCTTTAGCTTCCACAAGTCTTCCGACAGAGACAGCTATAGGAAAAGTATTATCTATATCAAATACTTTTCCTAAATCATATCTCTTAGTCGAGTCTATCTTTTGAATATCTAGCCCGTTATAGATAACTTTTTTTCTTGCTTTAATCTTTTCAAGCACGGCATTAGAAACACCCACGACAAGATCCATTGTATTGAAATAATTAATATTTTTTTACTTATTATGGATAGTAGCCACAAATCTTGTATGTGGTAAATATTTTTTTAGTTTTGAAGCAATATAGGCAGCTTTGTTTGCTTGCGCATGCACAACATCGAATTTATGTTTTTTCAATAGATTCAAAAGCTTCAGATATAAAAATATATTGAATCTACTCGTATCTAAATTGAGTTCTATAAATTCTATATCTGCATCTTGAAAATATTTTCTATAATCCCCATGAGCGATAACACTCACTTCGCAATACTCCACTAGCCCTTTGGCAAGCTCTATAAAATGTTTTTCTAACCCGCCCAATTTTGACAATGCACCGCCTATAATCAAACAAGTCTTCAAATCATACTCCTATAAACACCTATAGTCTTCTCAACCATCTGCTCAAGCGAAAAGTTATCTCGTATATAATTATATCCATTAAATTTTAGCTCTTTCGCCAAAATAATCTTTTTTGCAAGCTCTTTATCATCTCCAATTTCAAAAAAATAACCATTTATAGACTCTTGTATAATATCTTTCACTCCACCGTGATTGGTTGCAACAACAGCTTTATTCATAGCAATTGCCTCGGCAACGCTTCTTCCAAAACTCTCTGGTTTTTTAGAACTACTAACAACTACATCGCTAAGCAGATATATCTGATTTATCTTGGCTTGAGACCCGGCAAAAATAATCCTATCTTGAAGCCCAAACTCTTTAATAAGTTTTTTTAAACTCTTGAAGTATTCTTGTTTATCCTCTCTGATACCACCGACCATTAAGGCTATTACATCAGGATATCTATCTTGTAATAATGCTATAGCTTTGATGAAAGTTTCATAATCTTTAAGTTGGGTAACCCTTCCAACAGTAGTTACGACAAATTTATCTTGCAGATTGTGCTCTTTTTTAAAAGTAGCAATAAAATCTTCATCTCTTTTTTTAGGATTAAAGAACTCAAGATCTATGCCCCTTGGGACTATAGTTATCTTTTTTTCTGCAACTTGATAGTGCTTTTGTATATACTCTTTTATGCTTTTACTCACACAAATAATAGTATCTGCTTTTGTCATGATTGCACTATAAAAATTAACACTATTAAATCCATGCACTGTGCTTACTATTTTCAATCTCAAACTTTTATTTGCAAAATATGTAAGCCAAGCCGGCACTCTGCTTCTTACATGAACGATGTCAGGCTGAAGAGTTTTGAGTATTTTCTTAAGACTCCAGATTCTAAAAAGTGCTGTTAAAGGATTTTTACTACAAACATCAAAATCTATATGTTTGCCACCACCTAATTTAATTTGAGGCACCAACTTACCGCCATGGCTAATAACTATACTTTCATGACCCAGCGTGACTAGTTCACGATTAAATTCCACAATGCCCCTCTCAACACCACCTTCATTAAGTTCCGGCAATATCTGCACTATCTTCATATAAGAACCTTTTTTGCAAAAGATGAAAAATCTATTTTTCTATTTTTTTGCTCTATTGTACCGTCAAATATATGCAAATACCCTTCACTCTCTAAAGATGTGACAAGCGAGGAAAATTTATTTTCTTTTTTTACAAGAAGCGGCAAGACAATCACGGCGGCATTCCCATATGAGATCGCTTCGCTAATCATAGAAGTGCTATCCATAGTGATGCAAACAACCTCGCATTGATCTAAAAAATCAGGAATAGGATTGAGAGGCTCTTTAGAGTAAATCACCTTGTAAGCAAAATCATAACCCTCAAGCAACTCCTCAATTTCTTTGGCTGTTCTTGGTGATGTTGTAACGGCTATCTCATAACTACGATACAGATCAAATATGGCATCAAGCTGCTTTTTAAGAAGCTCTTTTGACATATGCAAAATGCTATTGTCTCCTCCGATGATGATACCGACTGATTTTTTACCGAGAGAGTAGAGATGTTGAGGCTCTATATAGGCAAAATTTGCAGGGATAGGGATGATATTTTCTCTTTTCGGAGGATTATCATGGCTTTGGGCAAATATATAATCAAAGTTATATCTATACCCTCGTGGAAGCATCATGGAGATTGATTTTAGATTTAGTTTTTTAGCTATAACTTTCACAGCATAATATGTGCTTGAGCCTGCACCGACAACCAAAGAATAGAGAGATCCTGAAACAAATTCAGAGTGACTATTTTCTGTCATTCCAAACTTGTTTTGGAATCTCTCTTCTCTATCAAAAAGTGATGGAGTGTAGATACCGACTCTATCAAATAGATACGATAGCAATCTCAAAAATCTGTTTTTAAATCTTACCTCTACAATATCATAATCCAATTTCATATATTTACAAAAGGCTATCGACTGGTTGAGATGCCCTGCTCTTCTATCGTTTAGAACGAGTATCTTCTTTTTTATTTCCATCGATCATGCATCCAAAACCATTGAGATATATCGCGCCCTATCATCTTTTCAATTGCTTGACTGTATCTTTGCGTGATTGCTTTGAGTTTCTCTTTCTCATCAGCAATCTCATCAGCCTTATACTCTATGGGCGCATCCACATAAAGCATATATTTACCTCGACTTTGGCGCACGATACTAATGGGGGCAACGATGGGATCAAATTTGAGTTTCAATGCTGCAGCAGAGAGTGTCGTTCTAGCACCATGTCCAAAAAAATCTACCCTCGCATTATGACTCCCCCCCGTCTTTTGATCAATAAGCATACCGACATTCTCTTTTGCTTTAAGCGCTTTTGCCATGGCAATCATCGCTTTATCTTTATAAACTGCTCGATTGCCGTATCGGTTTCTAAAAGGGATTGTAAGATTTTTATCTATGAGTGCATTGGTGCCTCTTCTGCCGATAGCAAGCATAGGGAGATTGTGCTTGGCTAGAAAATGTGCCGCAAGTTCCCAGTTGGAGTAGTGTGCAGTAATGACCATTACCCCTTTATCGATTTTTGCAAGCCGTGTAAGCTGCTCTATAGCCTCATCCCTATTGATAATTGCTGCATCGATATCAAACCTATCGGCAAACATCAATAGAATCTCACAGAGTGTCTCTGAGAGCCCGCTATAAACCTCTTTTGAAAGTTTTATAATCTCCGCTTCTGATGTATCCGGAAATGCATTTTGGAGATTTTTTATCGTAAGTTTTCTTCTAGATTTTAAGAGGAAGTAAAAAAAGAATGCTAGCATTTTTGTCAGAACATAGAGAAAACTTTTTGGTAATACTTTGGCTAAAAAAAGTAACATTTTTACTAAAAGATACTCTATTTTTTCTCGCATATTTTTCCATACATTTTCATTAGCAACAATTGTACCCAAAAGCCTCTAAATATACTGCATAAAGTAAAATATGCTATAATCACACCTCTATAAAAAAGGCGGCTAAGTGATAGGAATCATCAACTACAACATGGGGAACCTTGCTTCGGTAACAAATGCGCTGGCTAAGCTTGAAATCAACGCTGAAGTTCAAAGTGATCCTGAAAAAATATCGCAATACGATAAGCTTATACTGCCCGGTGTTGGCGCCTTTGGGGATGCTATGGAACATCTAAAAAAGATGGGAATGGATGAGGCGATAAATGCTTTTGCAAAAAGCGGAAAAAATATACTCGGTATCTGTCTTGGAATGCAACTTCTCTTTGATGAAAGTGAAGAGTTTGGTGCACACAAAGGTCTTGGACTCATCCCCGGGAAGATCGTCAAGTTTGATGAAAAAAGATTCCCTCATCGGCTCAAAGTACCTCATATGGGTTGGAATGAAATGTTTGTAAAAGACATTCCACTCTTTCAGGGATTACCAAAAGATTTTTATCTCTACTTTGTACACTCATACCATGCTCTGTGTGAAGAGCAATACACGATTGGAAAATGCACCTACGGATATGAATTTAGTGCTGCCGTTCAAAGAGAGAACATTCTTGGATTACAACCACATCCGGAAAAGAGCCACGAGAGTGGACTTCAAATATTAAAAAATTTTACAACACTATAACTTGCCGGAGAACAGATATGAGCGATAAATATTTTGAACTGACGATATCTGCACCTGCAGAACTTTTAGAGTTTATCGCTGATCTTGTGAGCACATTAACGCATGATGCCATAGAGATGAAGCAACTATCAAAATGTATCTTGATCTTGGTATTGATCGCATAATCCTTGGCTCTATAGCACTTCAAAATCCGGAATTCACAAAAGAGATGGCGTCCAAATATCCGATAGTTTTAGGTATAGATGCGATGAATGGGATGGTAGCCACACAAGGTTGGGCGGATGTGAGCGAGATAAAAGCAACGGATTTGGCTAAAGATTTTGCAGATGCGGGTGCTCAAGCTATCATCTGCACGGATATAAGCAGAGACGGGATGCTTAGTGGAGTCAATGTTGACTTCACACTTGATATCACTTGCCGGAGAACAGATATGAGCGATAAATATTTTGAACTGACGATATCTGCACCTGCAGAACTTTTAGAGTTTATCGCTGATCTTGTGAGCACATTAACGCATGATGCCATAGAGATAGGAGATGATAATCTTATTATCAGAAGCGATCAAAATCTAGATAACCTGCAAGAAGATATCAATAATTTACTCAAAAAACTTAATGTTGATATAGCGCTCAAGTATGATCTAAGAGAGTTAGAAAATTGTGATTGGATATCAAAATATCAAGAGGCCATCACGCCAGTTGAAAGTGGTAATTTTTATATACACCCAAGCTGGCATGAACCAAAAATCGGCAAGATAAATATCTCCATAGATCCCGCCCTTGCTTTTGGTTCTGGTCACCATGCTACGACGGCAACTTGTCTCGATATGATAAGTAAATATCTTAAAAAGAATGATAGCGTCGCAGATATAGGATGCGGGAGCGGCATCCTCGCTCTTGGAGCAAAGAAGCTCGGCGCATCTTCGGTCGATCTGTGCGATACAGACCCCATAGCACTCAACAGAATGGAATATTAGTTCTTTCAGGTATTTTAGATAAAAAAGAGTCTAAAGTTTTAGATGAATTTAAAGACCTCACACTTAAAGAGCGTACGCTCAAAGATGAGTGGGTAACTTTGGTTTATGGAAATGAACTTTAAAATTAAATAAGTATGATTACAATAATCAATAAAACTCTAGAAAAGGGAATAGATGTCGGAGAACAACAATAGCAATAATAGTGGGAACAACAATAACCCAAATAATTTTTTTAACAACAATCCGCTTTTAGCGTTTGCTCTCTTTGCGATAGTTATCATCGTAATCTTTAAGTTAATGATCGGTGATGGGGGCAATATAGGTTCTGTAATTAATGGCAACAATGTACAGCAGACAAAACAAGTAAAATACTCCGAAGTTAAAAAAGCGATACAAGAAGGCAAGGTAACGGTTATGAAGGTATAATGGGAGACGGATGGGTCGCAAGTCTTATCAGTACGATGTTACCGATTTTTATAATCCTTGCTATTTGGATCTTCTTAGCTAGAAGAATGAGCAAAGGGATGGGTGGCGGCATCCTTGGAGTCGGCAAAGCCGGCAAACTCATAAACTCCGAAAAACCCGAAACCACTTTTGATGATGTTGCGGGAGCAGAAGAGGCAAAAGAGGAGGTCAAAGAGATCGTTGATTTCCTGAAATATCCGGAAAGATATATAGAGCTTGGCGCCAAGATACCAAAGGGTGTGCTCTTAGTAGGTCCTCCTGGTACCGGCAAAACTCTTTTAGCAAAAGCAGTAGCCGGAGAAGCTAGCGTGCCCTTCTTTTCTGTGAGTGGATCAAGCTTTATAGAGATGTTTGTTGGTGTGGGAGCAAGCCGAGTAAGAGACCTTTTTGAACAAGCAAAAAAAGAAGCACCCTCTATCATATTTATCGATGAGATTGATGCCATAGGAAAGAGTCGTACCTCAGGTGGTCCGATGGGCGGCAATGATGAGAGAGAGCAGACGCTCAATCAGCTCCTAGCTGAAATGGATGGTTTTGGGGCGAGTACACCTGTCATCGTTCTTGCAGCGACAAACCGTCCTGAAGTTCTTGATGCCGCGCTCTTAAGAGCAGGAAGGTTTGATAGACAAGTGCTTGTAGATAAGCCTGACTATGAGGGAAGACTTGCTATTTTGCAAGTACATGTCAAAGATGTCAAACTCAATAAAAAGGTTGATCTAACGCAAATTGCCAAAGCAACAGCAGGGCTTGCCGGAGCAGACCTTGCTAACATCATCAATGAGGGCGCTTTACTAGCGGGAAGAAAGAATAAAAAAGAGATAGAGCAAGAAGATCTTATGGAGGCTATTGAACGAGCTTTTGTCGGGTTAGAGAAGAAAAATAGAAAGATAAATGAACTAGAGAAGAAAATTGTTGCATATCACGAGAGTGGCCATGCACTTGTCGCCGAGCTCACAGAAGGAGCATCAAGAGTCACAAAAGTCTCTATCATTCCAAGAGGACTTGGCGCGCTTGGCTATACACTCCATCTCCCTGAAGAGGAGAATAGATTTCTAAAACAAAAACATGAACTCTTGGCTGAAGTTGATGTACTCCTTAGTGGTAGAGCTGCTGAAGATGTGTTTTTGAACGAGGTCTCAACAGGTGCAGGAAATGATCTACAAAGAGCAACTGATATCATCAAAGCGATGATATCGACATATGGAATGAGTGATGTTGCAGGACTTATGGTGCTTGAAAAATCTCAAGGTAATGTGTTTTTAGGTGGAGGGCAAACCATCAAAGACTATAGTGACCAAATGGCTGAAGATATAGACAATGCGGTCAAAAAACTACTAGCCGAAAGATATGAGCACTCAAAAGGACTCCTCAATGAATATAGAGATGCTATCGAAGAGATAACGAGTGTACTGCTTGATACTGAGGTCATCGAGGGGATAAAAGTAAGAAGAATTATCAGGGATTTTGAAAAGAAAAATGGCATGAAAAGCAAACTCACCACAAAAGAGGAGAAGAGTGAACAAGAAGAGAGTGACGCAAAGCAAAAATAGTCACTTTTTCTCTTTTTTAACATCTTGCATTTAAGAAAAAAATAGTGTATAATCCAACAAAAAAAGGAGAGATAATGAAAACACATTACGCGCAAATAACATTTTATAAAAAAGCTACATCTCTCCTGCTGCTGCTCTCTCTATAAAACTACCACTTCAACAACCATAAACACGCTTTTACCTTTTTGGTATATAATTAGACAATATTTGAGATATTGTCATGCATTGATTTAAAAGGCATTTATTATGAACAATGAAATTATAAAGATATTTGATACGACATTAAGAGATGGAGAGCAGAGTCCGGGCGCTTCGATGAATACCGAAGAGAAGATACGGATAGCTTCACAATTAGAAAGATTAAGAGTCGATATCATAGAGGCAGGATTTGCAGCCGCAAGTCCGGGAGATTTTGATGCGATATCGCAAATAGCACAAAAAGTTACCCGCTCAACAGTATGTTCGCTTGCAAGGGCGATAGATAAAGATATCAAAGCTGCAGGCGATGCGATTACAAATGCAAAGTTTAAAAGGATTCACACATTTATCGCAACAAGCTCTATCCATATGGAGCATAAGCTTAAGATGACACCCGAAGAGGTTATCAAAAGAGCTGTAAATTCTGTTGCATATGCAAAAGAGTTTACAAATGATGTAGAGTTTAGCTGTGAAGATGCAGGCAGAAGTGATATAGGATTCTTAAAAGAGATCACCGATGCTGTTATAGAAGCGGGTGCTACGACTATCAATTTACCCGATACGGTGGGCTTTAGAATGCCAAGCGAAATTGGAGCAATGATAAAGACAATGAGTGAGTACACCAAAGGAAGAGCTATCATATCGGTGCACAACCACAATGATCTTGGACTTGGCGTTGCAAACTCTTTGGAGAGCATCTTAAATGGAGCGAGACAAGTAGAGTGTACCATCAACGGCTTAGGTGAGCGTGCAGGAAATGCCGCTCTTGAAGAGATCGTTATGGCGGTGAAAACAAGGAGAAATATCTTTAAAGGTTTAGATACCAATATTGACACCAAGGAGATATACCCTACGAGTAGATTGATTGCCAATATTACAGGGATTGAGCCGCAACCAAACAAAGCCATTGTCGGCAAGAATGCATTTGCTCATGAAAGCGGTATCCACCAAGACGGTATGCTTAAAAATAAAGAGACTTATGAGATTATCAGGCCGGAAGATATCGGCATAGACTCTAGCGATACCTTGGTGCTTGGAAAACATTCGGGTCGTGCGGCATTTAAAGATAAGCTTAAAAAACTTGGCTTTGATGATGTAAGTGATGATGAACTCAATGCAACTTTTGAGCGCTTCAAAGAACTTGCTGACAAGAAAAAGAGTATTTATGATGATGATATCAGGGCATTAATCACAAGCGAGATGACACATATCGAAAAAGTGTATGAACTTGTTGCTATGCAACTTATGGACTCAACAGGCGGTGTTCCGAGTGCTGCCGTGACGATCAGACACAAAGACAAAGAGGAGACAGATGCGAGCATCGGCGGCGGAACAATCGATGCGGTCTTTAAAACCATCGATAGAGTTACCGGCTTTAAAGGAACATTGATTGATTATAAGGTTATCTCTGTTTCTCAAGGCAAGGATGCTTTGGCAAATGTTACGGTCAAAGTGACATTTAATGATAATGAACCTGCGATGATAGGTCATGGTCTTAGCCTTGACACTATGCTTGCAAGTGCAAAAGCATATATCGGGGCACTTAATAGTTACCTCAGTATGCAAGAGAGATTAAAAAATAGCACAACAAAGGGTGTATAGATGAGTAAAAAGAGTAGATTCTCCAAGCACCTCTTTGAGGTTATCCTCAAGGGGTTATTTTGGATATTGCCCATAGCTTTGATAGCTATGGCAATTATGTGGATTTACAACGCTGTCACTAACTTGATTGGAGAAAAACTCTTTGCATTGATTGGCTTCAACCCTGAGAAATATCAAAATCTTTGGATATTTATATTTATTATCCTCTTTTTGGTGCTCCTCTATTTTGTCGGTCATCTTATGGATACTCGTATTGCAAAATGGATTGAAAAACTGCTAGAAAACATCCCCGGCTTTAAAACAATTAAAGAGATGATTGGTATATTTAACTCATCCAAAGCCGGAGATAGAAAGGTATTGGTCGTTGCGATTGCAGGTTTTGGGGCAAATGAGAGTTTTAATATCGGGCTTATGTATTCTCAAAAAGAGAGCATCATCAAAGATCACTATACCGTTACACTTTCGATGTCACCGATTCCAAATGGTGGATTCATGTTTGAAGTACACAAAGATAATATCTATGTAATTGAAGAGGCATCGTTTGATGACAATCTTCAATACCTACTCTCGATGGGAGTCAAATCCCTTGCCGGGATATTACATACAAATCCTATCGCAAAAAATAATCTTTTACCGCTAAATAAATATCTACAAAAGAGAGAAGCCGATATCTCTTAATCAAAGAAGTTATTTTCCTTGAGCATATCTATAGACTCTTGTACTGCAGCGACTGCATCATCAAATTTTGCTTTCTTGTCATCCGGGAGTTTAAGCTCTATGATTTTCTCTATACCCTTTGCTCCAAGTACGATAGGAACGCCGATAGTTACATCTTTGTGACCATACTCACCATCAAGCATCACAGAAGAAGGCATAACGATTCTAGAATCATGCAGTATCGCCTCAACCATAACTGAGATAGCTCTTCCGGGGGCATAATATGCAGAAGTACTAAGATATTTGACAATCTCAGCACCACCCTCCTTCGTCTTTTCAACGATCTCATCCATATCGCTTCTCCCGATAAGTTGGTCAAGCGGCACACCACCAACAGCAGATATCTCAGGGCATGGTATCATATCTTGTCCATGATTTCCCACAACCATTGCTCGCATTTGACCGGAGCCAAAACCTACCTTCTTGTGAATCTGATACGCCATTCTAGAGACATCAAGCGCGCCTGCCATACCGATGATTCTATGTCGCTCCCAACCGGTAAGCTTATGCGTAACATAGGTCATGACATCCAACGGATTCGAGACGCAAAGGATGATGGCATTCGGTGAATAGAGTTTGATATTTTCTATAACCTCTTTAAGTATCTTTGCATTGATCATCAAAAGATCTATCCGTTTCATCTCACTTCTTCTTGGAACTCCCGCAGTGATGACTACGATATCACAGTCTTTCATATCGGCAGGAGTTTGCGCGGCTGTAACTATCGTACCTTTTGAGGAGTAATTCGTCGACTGACCTATGTCTATCGCTTTCCCCATAGCAACTTCAGGGACTATATCATACAAGACCACCTCGTGACAAATTCCCAGTAATGTCATACTATATGCTGCTGTTGCACCAACAAATCCGGCACCGACTATTCCTACTTTTCTTCCTACCATGCCTCTCCTTTATATTTTTTTATGCTCTGGATTCTATGCCGAATGTAAACCCACCTTTTACTTTTTCTATAAGCTCAGGAAGCACATCCTCATACTCACCAACTATTCCAAAATCAGCATTATTGAAAATCGTCTCTTTGGCATTATGATTGATTGCAACTATCGTATCTGCCTCTTTCATGCCGGCGACATGTTGCACGGCACCACTAATGCCGACTGCAACATACACTTTAGGTCGTACCGTTTTACCTGTTTGTCCAACTTGTTTTGCATACTCAGAAACACCTTCATCAACCATGACTCTTGATGCCGCCCATTCTGCATTGAGCCCCTGATCTTTGAGCGCTTGTGCTAACTCTTTTACAAGTTGCATACCATCACCCGCAGTACCGCGCCCGCCTGAAACTATAATATCGGCATCAAATAGAGCTTGGCCGCCGGCTTCACCAATCACAGTTTCAATAATTTCAGATACAAATTCACTTTCATCTAATTTTGGAGTAAAAGTAGAAATAGTTCCTTTTTTACTTTCGTCTTTTGGTGGTACAGCAAATGTTCCGGCACGTGCTGTTGAAATTTGCGGACAAACAAAACCAATAATCGTAGCAAGCTTAGACTCGCCGTAAGTCGGTCTTCTTGACTCCAATAAAGGCGCATATATCACTTGTACTTTTGTCTCTTTATTTCTGTGTTTATGCTCGCCTATCTCAAGTGAAGTACAATCAGCAGTTACCCCACTCCCTGTTTTGACTCCAATTCTAGGTGCCAATTCACGGCCGGCCGTCGTTGCTGCAAAGAGTGCAATCTCTGGATTTCTCTCCTTGATGACCTGCGCAAAGATTTCAGAAAATGGTAAAATTCTGTACTCTTCGAGTCTCTCATCATCAACAACAATAACTTCATCCGCCCCATACGCTATGAGCTCTTTTGCAAGTTCACCGACATCCTTACCGATTAGGAGTGTTGTTACTTTTGTATCATTGCCTAAATCATTTGCTAACTCTCTTGCAGGCGTTAAAAGCTCTAAAGATGGTCTCGAAATTTGACCTTTAACAACTTCTGCCCAAGTAATAATACCTTTTGCACCGTTTCTAAAGTCAATAACCTCCAAACTTTCATCTCTCGCTTTTTCTACTTTCGCTTTTGCTTCTTTAACTTCCAAAGTATTTTTACCGGCTTTAAAATTATCTAAAAAGCTTGATACCAATTCACTCTCATTATGTCCTGATGACATTTTAATAGGAGCTCTCTCGCTTACAACATTTGCAACTTTTGATACGATTGTCGGAGATCCGTTTTCACCGGGAGTACCCAACCCGATAAACTCTTCACTTAGGTTAATATCTTCGATGCTAAACACCGTAACTTCTGCTTTGTTAGCTTTAACGGCACCGGCTAAAGATTTTCTTCGAGGCTCAACTCCCGTTGGTGTAAAACTCATAGCACATGGAACCGGAAGGCTCATCATCTGATAACCACCCTCAATAATTCTTTTTGCATGAACTTTACCATCTACTAAACTAGCAGTTTCAATAAATGTACCTTGAGGAATTTTCAAATTTTCAGCAACTTGAGAAGGAACATGTGCCGTATCTCCGTCACTTGTCTGTCTCCCCGCGACGATAACAAAATCCTCATTAAGCCCTTTTCCAAAACCCAAATGTCGCAACATCGTAGCTATCGCCAAGCCTGTTGCAAAAGTATCACTTCCTCCTAGTTTTCTATCTGAGAGAAGATACGCCTCATCATACCCCATAGCTATCGCTTTTTTCAAAGAAACCTCAAATGAAGGTGGCCCCATAGAACAGACGATCAACTTGGCATCCGGGTTTTGCTTCTTAAGTTGTAACCCTGCCTCAAGCCCAAAACTACAATCAACATTTATAATCGATTTTGCTTTTGTTCTATCCATCAAACCGTCTTCACCCATTCTCATCTCTGATGCCAACGGCACTTGTTTCATTAAACTAATTATTGTTAAAGCCATATATTTCCCTCTCCTACATTTCTCTATATTCTGGACCATCTTCGCCGTAAGGCGTTGTCCATGTTATACCACCGTTTGGCGATTTTATATCACACGTTTTACAATGAAGACAATTTTCGGCATGCAATCGTAAAGTTTTATTGCCTTGCTTATCTATATGCAGCTCATACACCTCAGCCGGACACATAGCTTCTTCACTTAGACCATACTCTTCTATATTGGATGATTGGAATTGTTCAGGATTGTTTATAACTAAATGAACCGGTTGATGTTCATCGTGCATTGTGCGTGATTGAAAAACTGTTGTAACTTTATCAAAAGTTAATTTTTTATCAAAATCAAGTTTTCCGGCAAATCTCTCTTTGAAAGGAATACCTCCAAACTCTTTCACTTTTTTAGTTTCACTTGCATCGCTGTGTATATCAGGTGTCAGGAGGCAGAAACCTCTAGTGAGAAGTTGGATACCGAATTTAAGTCCCCCAAGTATCATCCCGTTTTGCATAACAGCTCTGAAATTTCTTACCGGATATAACTCTTTTTTAATTCTACTTGCATCAACTAACTCTTTATAGCGAGCTAAGGTCGAAGCAGATGTATCACCTTTTACCAATGCAAGTGCAGCGGTATCTGCAGCACACATTCCTGAAGTAGCTGCTAGATGAATACCTTTAAGTGCGGGCATAGCAACGAATCCGGCACTATCTCCAACGATCATAACATTATCATCATAGAGTTTTGGGATTGAGTTCCATCCGCCTTCAGGTAGAGTTTTGGCACCTGCTTCAATCACAGATCCCCCTTCTAAGAGAGCTCTGATTTTTGGATGCTGTTTCCAAGCTTGCATAGCAGCGTGGATGTTGAAGCTAGGATCTTCATAATCAAGTCCAACGACTAAACCTAGTCCGACTCTATTATTTTCCATGCCATAGATAAATCCACCCCCAAACTCTTGACCATCAACAAGAGGGTATCCCATAGTGTGATAAACAGTTCCGGGCTCGATTCTCCCTTCGGGTACTCTCCAACTCTCTTTGACACCTAGAGAATAAATTTGAGGATTAGATGTTGCATCCAAATCAAATTTTGAGATTAACTGTTTAGCTAAACTTCCGCGCGTACCCTCTGCAAGTATTGTGATGCCGGCTTTTACCGATGTGCCTTTTTGGAAATTCTTTTGCGGTTTTCCCTCATGATCTACGCCCGTATCTTTTGTTTTAGCACCGACTACCTTTCCATTTTCATAAAGGAGCTCATCTACTGCGAAACCGCTATAAATTTCTACACCTCTATTAGTTGCACATGTAGCAAGAAATTTACAGATTTTACCTAGAGATGCAATTTGGTTTCCCATATTATTCATATACGGTGGGTGAAAAGGCAGAGTGGTCTCGCCGTTTTCACTCAATTTAACCGTTTTATCGATCTTAACTTCACAATCAAACGGCACTTCATTAAACTCATCAGGAGTCAGTAGCTCTTTAAAAACATCTGTTTTAATAACTGCTCCTGAAAGGATATGAGAGCCAATCTCCTCACCTTTTTCAATAAGCATTATATTTTTGCTTACACCTTTTTCTTTCAATTTATCAGCAAGACGTATTGCTGCCGAGAGACCTGAAGGCCCTCCCCCAATTATCAACACATCAGTCGAAACTGTATCAACACTCTCCATACTCACCTCTTTGCTAGTTAGATTTTTTATTGAAATTCTATTATACTTAAAAACATAAAAATTATTCAATGATATAATATAATTTGCTCGTTTCAGAAAGAGCAAAGTTACTATTTATCACATATTTTGAGAATATATACAAAATTACTAATGCTAATCTTTTATATCATTTTTAAAATGAGATGGAAGAGATTATCATTTTACATTTGACTCAAATTTATCGGTCTATTTTATGGCGCTCATCTCTGCTTTTTTCATATTTTTCATCTGCAAAAGATAGATAGACGCATAGAGGGTAAATCCTATAATATATGATATGTATTCGCTTCCAAGATGGAGCCACTGAGCGACCATATTTGGTACCAACATAGCAATAGTGACCATGAGAAGCAAGACCCTTTCTATGCTTGTTGTTTGGATTTTAACCCAGCCTTGCACAGCTGAAGAAAAAGCAAACATTCCTAAAACTGCAGTAGTAAAAATCAGCACTATCTCTAATGGATTTGTAACCCACTGCCATGTTGAGGGATCTTTTATCGTTGCAGCATCAACACTCTTTATGAGTAGTAATTTATTGTTAAAGAAAAATGCAAACGGCAAAATCGCTGTTCTAATATCATAGGCAAACCCTTGCAGACCTGTTTTTATGGGGTCACTCCTTGCTATGCCGGCTGCAGCATAGGCAGCCATACCGACAGGAGGTGTATCATCTGCGAGTATCCCAAAATAGAAGACAAACATATGAGCTGCAATCGCCGGAATAACATAGCCTAAACTGTCTGCTGAAGTCATAATAATCGGTGCGGTTAAAGATGCCATAACGATATAGTTCGCTGTTGTAGGAAGCCCCATCCCCAAAAGAAGTGACACAACCGCAGTTAAAAGAAGGATAGCGATGATATACCCACCTGAAAGTTGTTGAATAACATCAGCAAGTGTTAAACCTATCCCCGTAAGGGTAACTGAGCCCACAACGATACCGGCAACGGCAGTAGCAATAGCGATAGGAACCATATTTTTAGCGCCCGCAACCATGCCCTCACCTATATTATAAAACCCAATCAAAAAGTCATTTTTACTTACTTTTTTCTCTCTTATCCAAGCTTTTATGGGATGCTGTGCAACCATGATAAGCATCATAAATGCTATCGCATTAAATGCAGCAGATTGAGGAGACTGTCTTAGGACGATAAGTGTATAGATCAAAAAGAATATCGGTATGATATAGTGCATACCACCTTTAAAGATAGTAAATGCCTTTTGCATTTTTGAGACATCCTCACCTTTGATGCCCAGCTTCTTTGCTTCAAGATGAACGATATAAAAGAGAGCAAAATAGCTAGCAAAAGCAGGAATAGCCGCTGCCATGATGACCTCTGTGTAAGCAAGCCCTAAAAACTCAGCGATGATAAATGCTGCTGCTCCCATAATAGGGGGCATAAGTTGTCCATTAGTTGAGGCCGCCACCTCTACAGAAGCAGCTTTATAGGCAGGAAATCCAAGTTTTTTCATAAGCGGGATAGTAAAAGTTCCTGTTGTAACCGTATTGGCAATCGAACTTCCGGAGATGATCCCCATCATACCCGATGCAGCAACTGATGCTTTTGCAGGTCCGCCGTCATATTTACCCAAAAGCGCATAAGCAAGATCGATAAAATACTTCCCGGCACCCGCCTTATCTAAAAGAGATCCAAAGAGAACGAATAGAAAGACATAACTCGCACTCACACCAAGCGGCACGCCAAAGACTCCCTCTGTTGTCAAAAACATTTGACCGACTATCTTGCTGATACTAGCACCTTTGTGAGCGATGATATCAGGCATTGATTGCCCAAAATGATCATAGAGTAAAAAGAGTATAGCAATGATAGGCAGAGCGATCCCCAAAGTTCTTCTAACAGCCTTGAGTAAAAAAATGATACCTAAAATTCCCACAATAACATCTATCTGAGTCCAAGCACCATTTCGAGCATTGAGTTGATTGTAAAATAGATAGATATAGAGTGCGGTAGAGACGGCTGCTGCACCTATGACAAAATTATACCAAGGGATAGTTCTCATCGTCAAAGGAGTACGAAACATAGGGTACATCATAAAAGCCAATGCCAATGCGAAAGAGAGGTGTGTTGATCTCACAAAGACACTATTTGTAGGAACTACGACAACATAGAGCTGATATAAAGACCATAAAAATGCGATGACTACAATAAACAAATAGCCCCATGAATCTCTTGGAAGTTTCCGTTGCCCCTCTAGCTTCTCAACTAAAGCCTCTTCTTTTGCTTTAGATTCTCTCTCTTCTTGCATAGTCTTATATCTACTTTTTGTCTACTATCAAGCCTGCTTCTTTAAATGCTCTCAAAGCTCCAGGATGTTGAGGGATAGAGAGCCCCTCAAGGAGTGATTCTTTTGTGATGCTTTTATATGCAGGGTGTATCTCTTTAAATGCTTCAAAATTATCTAGTATCGTTTTTGTTATATTGTAGATAATTGTCTCATCTATATCTTGACTCGAAACAAGCACTGCCTTGACACCGATACTTTTTGTATCATGCTGCACACCTTTATAAAACTCCTTTGAGATAATCCCGGGAGCATAATAGGGATGTGCCGCAATAATCGCATCCACCTCAGGACCTTCGATATTTACAAGATCGATAGCTACAGAATTCGCTGCATCTTTGATATTTGCTGTTGGGTGACCGACCATAAAAAAATAGCCGTCAACCTTATTGTCTTGAAGTGTAGTTGGGGCTTCTGATGATTTAAGCTCATTGACAAGAGCAAGGTCATCATATTTGATGCCATACGCTTGCAAAACAAGATCACTGGACATTCTTGTGCCTGAACCCGGAACATCGACATTGATCTTTTTGCCTTTAAGATCGGCTATACTTTTGATATTTGCATCTTTCTTGACAACAAGAGCCAAAAGCTCCGGATATATGGCAATGACTGAGCGTAAAGATTTTATCGGCTTACCTTCAAAAACACCCTCTCCGTTGTAAGCTTGATAGACTGTATCGCTTTGTGCGATACCAAGATCAAGCTCTTGATTATTTATCATATTGACATTATAGACCGAGCCGCCCGTTGACTCTACATTACACTGGATACCAAGCTTATCTTTCTTTGCATTCACCATACGACAAATTGCTCCACCGGTAGGATAGTAAGTTCCTGTAACCGCAGCTGTACCGATCGAGACAAAATCTAATGCAAAAAGTGGGGAGAGAAACAGAGAAACAACCACCCCTTTTACTAAAAATGATAAAAATAGCTTCATAAAATCTCCTTTGGAATACCATTATAGTTTAAAAATATAAAAGTCCAAAATGAAGTCTATCAAAGGTAATTTACTCTTCAATTTTGGGCATTTTCTCCACATAAAGTGACGTTGAAGGAAACGCAAAAGAAGCACCATTCTCTTCTACTATCTTCATAATCTTTATATGCACATCTTCTCGAATCTCAAGATGCCTTTTCCAGTTTGCAGTTGCTGTATACGTATAGATAAAGATATTTAACGAGCTTGCTCCAAACGATTCAAAATTGACCAAGAGCGTATCATCTTGAGATATATCCTCATGCGCCTCTAACATCGCTCTAATCTCATTTACGATTGTAATGACTTGATCTTTTGTTGTATCATAAGTAAGCCCTATGTTGATTTTGATGCGTCTGATGCCTCTTCTTGAAAAATTATATACAGGACTATTTGCCACAAGCTGATTTGGCACTACGATTAAAGATTTGTCAAATGCCCTAATTTTGGTCGTACGCATACCGATATCTTCTACTATTCCCTCATTCCCGGCAACACTAATCCACTCTCCGATGCGTATCGATTTATCTGCAAGGAGTGAAAATGAGCCGAAAAGATTGGATGCTGCATCTTTTGCAGCAAGTGCAAATGCCAAACCGCCAAGTCCAAGCGAAGCAACGAGTGCGGTAACATTTACACCCCATACTTGTAGCATAGCACCTAACCCCAAAGCACCTATAAGTATCTTGATTATTGTGAGTACAAAGTTACTTATCTCTTTAGAGAGATCATGATTAAACTTGCTCATTGTACTGCTCATGATCCCTTTGAGCGCTTCACTTAAAGCGATAATTGCCCAAAAAATATTGAAGATTAGAAGTGTATTTGAGATATTTTTAACGATCAAATTATCTTGCGTGACAAGGGCCAAAGCGATATGCAATCCGACCAAAACGAATGCCAAGCCTACCGGACCTTTGAGGGCTGAGATAATCCTATCATCATAATAGTTCTTTGTTCGTTTTGCTAAACTTTGCAAAAATGTTGCGATAGTAAAGACAAATACTTTTCTAAGAAAAAAGAAAAACAACAAAACTAAGACTGCCAATATGAGATTGGCCACCGTCGTTCCTAGAAAATTTGTTTGTAAAAAAGGTATCTTCTCGTAGATTGGATGCAATAATGAGTTTATTTTAGAAGCATCAATGCTCTTATCTATACTATCAACAAGGTCAAGACCCATGCTGACATTATCATCGGATAAAATAGTTGTAGATTTTGACATCTTCTTTCCTTGGTTTAAAGCTATGTTCACATTTAATTCACTCAATTATAGTACAATAGATTTAAACAAAAATGGAGATTACGTTGAGAAAAGGCTTTATACTTTTTATATTTTATACGCTTATAGGTTTTGGGTTTTTAGATGCGAAAACTATTGAAGCACAATACAAAGTCTCATTTGGCATCATGGGTCAGCTTGGCATAGCTGATGCAAAAATCACGACTGATAAAAATAGATACACCATAGAGATAGGGGCCAAAGCTACAGGTTTAGCAAAGGTTCTAAGTAGTGGCAGAGAAGAGAAACATATCTCAAAAGGGTATATAAAAAACGGTAGATTTATAAGTGAAAGCTACCATGTTATCAAAAGTTTTGGAAACAGATATATCGAAAAGATTTACACTATAGACCATAAAAAGAGGAAAGTAACCAAGCGGTACATAAAGAAGAAAAATGGAAAAATTACAGAAGATCAAAAGAGCACACTCGATTTTTATGCCAAAAATGATCTTTTGAGTCTCTATTTTAATCTTGAAAACCTCATCAAAGATAAAACGCTTGCAAAAAAATACCAATTTAAAACCATAGGCGCAGAGAAACAAAAGGGTAAAATAACCGTAATCGTGCCTGCAAAAAAAGAGTTACCAAGATATAAAAAAATGCTCCTTGATGGCGATTATTGGTATATCAGCGCTATTGTCCATCAAAAGATATTTACCAGCAAACAAGGCGAACTCCTTATAGCGCTTGACGATGAGGGGATGGCAGCAAAGGAAACTACGGTATACTAGCAGTAGCAGGTCGGCACGAATCCCTCCGATTCTGCTATCAAAGCCACTCTTATATTTTTGGTGTCGTCGTCATACTCTTTACACTTTGGAAGATGCCCTTAAGCCAGATTGGCGGGAAACCTTGGCTCTTGATATTTAGAGGTGCGATCGGCTTCATCTCACTACTATGCTATTTTTATGTGATGGCATATATTCCTCTTGGTGTTGCAGCAACATACAACAAAACATCCCCTATCTTCGTAGCACTTTTTGCCTATCTCTTTTTAAATGAGAAGCTTCCAAAGAGTGCTATCATCGCAGTTGGTTTGGGGTTTGGCGGTATCTTGCTTGTCGCTCAACCGGAGGGTTTTAGTTTTAGCAAATATGACATATTGGGGATTCTCTCAGGCATCGGCGCAGCACTTGCTTACACTTCCATACGAGAGCTGAAACGATACTACGATACAAGGGCTATCGTGCTCTCATTTATGGGGATAGGCTCTCTTGGTCCTATCATTCTTATGGCAATTGCGCCTTTTTATGCGCCAAAAGAGCTCGATTTTCTCCTAGCACCTTTTGTGATGCCTCAAGGTTTACAGTGGCTCTACATCGTAGGTGTAGGCATCTTTGCAACCATCTCACAACTCTTGATGACAAAGGCATACTCTTTAACAAAAGCAGGTATTGTAGGAGCTATTTCATATAGCACTATATTTTTTGCTACAATTGTAGGGATACTCCTAGGAGACCTTATACCAGATATTTGGACATTTTTAGGTATAATTCTCATAGTAATAGCTGGGGTACTCGTAAGCAAAAAAGAAAAATCTGAAAAAGGAAATATATGATTCTCATAGCCGGACCTTGTGTTTTAGAGAGTAAAGAGACTGTCTTTAGAATAGCGGATGCACTCTCAAAATACAATGATGATTGCACAAAAGATTTCTATTTTAAAGCAAGTTTTGACAAAGCAAATCGAACAAGTATCGAAAGCTTTAGAGGTCCCGGGATTGATGAGGGGTTACGACTACTTCAAGATGTCAAAAAAGAGTTTGGCTACAAGATACTCACCGATGTGCATGATGCATCACAGCCCGAAATTGCTGCTGAAGTCGTTGATGTTTTACAAATACCTGCCTTTTTATGCCGTCAAACCGACCTCCTTGTCGCAGCTGCGAAAACAGCATGCATTGTCAATGTAAAAAAAGGACAATTTTTAGCCCCGCAAGCGATGGAACACTCAGTAACTAAAGTGTTAAAAACGAGAGGCTTTCAAGGTACGGCAAATTACGATGATGCCAAAAAATACGGAGTGTGGCTTACTGAGCGAGGGAGCACTTTTGGTTATGGCAACCTCGTTGTCGATATGCGAGGGTTGAAAATTATGCGAGATTTTGCGCCAGTCGTTTTTGATGCAACCCACTCTGTGCAGATGCCGGCAAGCGGTAGCGCAAGTAGCGGCGGCGATAGCTCATTTGTACCTTATCTGAGTCGTGGGGCAGCTGCTGTCGGGGTGGATGGCTTTTTCTTTGAAACCCATTTTGACCCAAAAATGGCACTGAGTGACGGTCCAAATATGATTGAGCTGAGCAAACTAGATACGCTTATCGAGCAGATCGATGCCATTAGAGAAATTGTAGAATAAAAAAGGAGAAAAATATGAAAACAATAGAGGGAAAATTACAAGTTGACAACTCAAAAAAGGTAGCCGTAATCAGTGCACGTTTTAACAACTTTATCACAGAACATCTAGTAGATGGTGCTAAAGATGCTTACTCAAGACACGGAGGCGATACAGATAAGCTTGATCTTATCATCGTTCCCGGAGCTTTTGAGATACCTTTTGCACTTGATAAAGCACTCAGTAGTGGTAAATATGATGCCGTATGCTGCTTAGGTGCTGTTATCCGAGGGGCAACACCGCATTTTGATTATGTCTCAGCAGAAACCACAAAAGGGATTGCAAGCGTAACACTCAAACATGCAAAACCGGTCACTTTTGGTGTGCTTACCGTTGATACCATAGAGCAAGCGATTGAACGAGCCGGTACAAAAGCCGGCAATAAGGGTGCTGAAGCTATGGCGGGTCTTATTGAGATGATAAATCTTTACAATGAAATAGCATAATGGCAACCAGACACCAAGCAAGAAATGCTGTCGTAGGACTTCTCTACGCTTATGATCTTGGCAATGAAACGATAGCTGATTTTTTTGATGAGATGCTAGAAGAGCAAAAGATTAGAAATAAGCAGAGGGATTTCTCAAGAGAACTCTTTTTGGGCACCATCGAAAATCTTGAAAAGCTAGATGCCGAGATAGTAAAGCATCTAGATGGATGGGACTATATGTCGATTGGCAAGGTTGAAAAAGCAATCATGCGTCTAGGTGCTTTTGAGATACTTATCGCCGAGATCGATAGAGCTATCATTATCAATGAAGCAGTCGAACTTGCAAAAGATCTTGCCGATGAAAAATCTCCCTCTTTCATAAATGGGGTGCTTGACTCTATAGGAAAATAGTTGATGACTAAGAGGATGAATATCGATGAAGCTGTTGATTTGATAGAAAACGGCGATCTTAAAACACTTGGTGCAATGGCGTATCAAAAGAAAAAAGAGCTTCACCCAAAAGGCGTGACTACCTTTATCGTTGATCGCAACATCAACTATACCAATGTATGCTGGGTAGATTGCAAATTTTGCGCCTTTTATCGACATGAAAAAGAGGCTGATGGCTATGTGCTCTCATTTGAAGAGATAGATCAAAAGATTGATGAGCTCATAGCTATAGGTGGTACGCAGATACTCTTTCAAGGGGGTGTGCATCCAAAGCTTGAGATAGAGTGGTATGAAGATCTCGTTGCACATATCCATACAAAATACCCAAATATTACGATTCATGGATTCTCTGCTATTGAGATCGACTATATCGCCAAACGCTCAAAACTAAGTGTAAGCGAAGTCCTCCAAAGGCTTAAAGCCAAAGGGTTAAGCTCCATTCCCGGTGCGGGGGCTGAGATACTTAGTGATCGCGTCAGAGATATCATCGCTCCAAAAAAACTTGACAAAGATAGATGGTTAGAGGTGCATAGAGAAGCACACAAACTTGACATCAAGTCAACCGCAACGATGATGTTCGGAAGCGTTGAGACGACAAGAGAGATCGTTGAGCATTGGGATTACATACGAACCCTTCAAGATGAAACAGGTGGATTTAGAGCATTTATCATGTGGTCATTTCAAAGTGAAAATACACAGCTCAAAAAAGAGATACCAAGTATCCAAAAGCAGTCATCCAATAGATACCTCAGACTCTTAGCTGTTGCTAGGCTATTTTTAGATAATGTTAAAAACATACAGAGCTCTTGGGTGACACAAGGAAGTTATATCGGACAGATGGCACTCCTTTATGGAGCCAATGATTTAGGCTCAACCATGATGGAGGAGAATGTTGTAGCAGCTGCGGGGGCAAGCAACTCTATGCACCAAGATGAGATGGTACGGCTTATCAAAGATGTGGGTGAACAGCCTGCAAAAAGAGATACAGCCTATAACATCTTAGAGAGATTTTAACAAGATTGGGGAGGGGATATCGTGAAAAAAATAGTCATCTTTTTGAGTATATTAGGAGGTTTTTTAATGGGAAGTACTGTAGAAAATATTGATATAAATGGGAGTAAAGTGCCTATTATTTTTGAGCAAAACAGTTATCTTCCTATCGTCTCGATACAGATAGTATTTGAGGGCAGTGGAGAGTTGAGCTCCCCTGTTGACGGCTTGGCAAACCTAAGTGCAAGATTGCTCAATGAGGGAACAAAAAAAGATGGAAGCAGCAAATTTGCAAAGAAGATGGATGAAAAAGCGATCTCGATCTCAGCACACGCAACAAGAAGCAACTTCATCATCGAACTCAATACCCTCAAGAGTGAATATAGTAGCGCGATAAAACTACTCAATGAACTCCTTAAGGATCCAAACTATTCAGAAAAAGCACTTAATCGAGTTAAGAGACAGAAGATTGGCTGGCTAACACAAAAAGAGAGTGATTACGACTACATCTCGAGAAATCTTCTCTCAAAAATCCTCTTCCGAGGCACACCACTCGCAAGAGATTCAAAAGGGACAAAAGACTCAACACTCAAAACCACACTTAAAGAGATAGAAGGTTTTCTCAACACACGACTTGGTTATAACAATGCGATCGTAGTTATCGGTGGTGATATCTCAAAAGAGGCGGCGAAACAGAGTGTCACCAATATATTGAAAAATCTCAAGAAAGTCGAAAAAATTGAGTTAGAAAATATCAAAGCCTCAAACAAAAGAGAGATCAAACAAGAGAGCAAAAAGGATATCCATCAAGCCTATATCTATTTTGGGGCACCTTTCTATTTTTCATATGATAGCGAAGATCAATACAAAGCAAAAATAGCTAGTCATATCCTTGGAGCAAGTGGATTTGGCAGTCGTATCATGGAAGAGGTACGAGTCAAAAGAGGACTTGCATATAGTGCTTATGCGGTACTTGTAAGATCAAAACTAAGTAGCTATATGATAGGTTCTTTGCAAACAAAAGTTGAGAGCAAAGATAAAGCTATTGGGGTTGTTAAAAAAGTAGTCAATAACTTTGTCAAAGAGGGTATCACACAAAAAGAGCTTGATGAGGCAAAAGAGTTTTTACTCGGGAGTGAAGCATTAAGAAACGAAACACTTTCACAAAGGCTAAACAGAGCCTTTGAAGAGTACTATCTAGGAAGACCGCTTGGGTTTGAAAAAGAGCAACTTAAAAAGATTGAGAACGCTAGTCTAGAAGAGATAAATAGCTTTATAAAAGCGCACAAAGAGATAACTAAGATCTCATTCTCAGTCGTAACAAAAGGGAATAAAAAATAAATAAATTGCAAAATGAAACATTTTTGCTGACCCTTTTATCTTTTTGATATGATTAGTGTATCAAAAGGGAAAAAATGGACACCACGATCAAAGAGTCTCTCTTTAAAAAACTTAAGATCAAATCACTGCTTGATCTAGCACTTATAGTACCTACAAGATACGATGATACCACGTTAGGCAAACCGCTTGTGGATGGTACCACGATAACTGCTGAAGCCCAAGTGAGAAGCATACAAAAAAAGTCTAGACAGCTTCTCATCAACTTTTATCTTCCGCTATATAAAAAAGAGATTAAGGCTATCTTTTTCAATGTCACTCCCTACCACTACCAAACATTTACACCTCACTCTACACATTTCATCAAAGGCAAGATCACCCATTTTATGGGGACATTTCAGATATCACAACCCAAAAAGATAGCACAAGCAGGCATAATCATACCGACCTATAAGACATCCCTTAAAGCATCCGAGATGAGAGAGTTAGTAAGCAGTTGTATAAAGAGTGCCTTTTTGAGAAATCTTGGACTCCACGAAGAGGAAATAAAAACCCTACTTCTGCTTCACCTCCCAAAAAACTTGGATGAGATATATGATCAAAATAAGATGCTAAAAGCACCGATAATCCGTCAGCTCAAAGAGCTTGAAGCCTATGCGCATTTCAAAAAACTTCAAGGGAAAAAGGTCGATTTTCCTCCTGCATCCTTGCTTGATGGCTCACCCGATGATTTTATCAAAAGCCTTCCTTTTGCACTCAAAAGCATCCTTATGGCACCCACCTCCTTGCTTGCTATGCAACATTTTGAAGAGGCATCCAGATACCTCAAAGATATCAAGATAGCACTCGTTACACAAAATAAAAAAGAGGGAGACTACAAAGATGCGACCCTCATCATAGGCACGCATGCACTCTTGCATCTCGATGACTTACCTAAAGTAGAGCTTATCATGATAGATGAGCAGCACCGCTTTGGAGTGATGCAGAGAAACAAGCTTGAAAAATTGGCGCAAATTGGGAAAAAAAGAGCGCATATGCTCCAATTTTCAGCCACCCCGATACCTCGAACGCAAGCGATGATGGACTCAGCACTTATCGACATCAGTCTTATCACCCATACGCCTTTTAAGAAAAATATCATGACAAAGGTGATCTCAAAAGAAGACTTCAAGCCACTCCTTTCACATATCGATACTGAGATATCTAAGGATAATCAAGTGCTCATCGTCTACCCTCTTGTCGAAGAGAGTGAGCAGATACCCTACCAATCTATCGATGAAGCAAGAGGCTTTTGGGAAAAAAACTATGAGCGAGTCTTTGTTACACACGGAAAAGACAAAGAGAAGCAAGATGTTTTGCTCGATTTCAGAGAGCACGGTAACATCTTACTAGCAACGACCGTTGTAGAGGTCGGCATCTCTTTGCCGAGACTCACAACTATCATCATCGTCGCACCAGAGCGACTTGGTTTAGCAACCCTGCATCAGCTAAGAGGCAGAGTCGGCAGACATGGACAAGAGGCAACCTGTTTTTTATATACCAATGACAAAAACAATCAAAGATTAGAAAAATTTGCCAAGACGGATAACGGTTTTGAGATAGCAAGGCTTGACCTGCTCTTTAGAAATAGTGGCGATATCTTGGAAGGTACTATGCAAAGTGGTTATAAATTTAGATGGCTCGATATGGCAAATGATGAAGCCATCATTGCAAAAGCAAAAGAACGCGCAAAAGTATAATCGTATTTATAATGGATTTTGATAGATAGAACAAGTATCCGCACGAGTGTGCGGATAGGAGCGATTAGTACATACCGCCCATGCCACCCATACCGCCCATATCAGGCATTGCAGGAGCTGCAGGTTTTTCCTCTTTGATATCACTTACGGTTGCTTCTGTAGTAAGTAACAAGCTTGCAACTGAAGTTGCATTTTGAAGTGCAATTCTTCCTACTTTAAATGGATCGATAATCCCTGCTTCAAACATATCAACATACTCACCTGTTGCAGCATTGAAACCATAGTTTGCATTTTTGTCACTCATAACTTTCTCAACAACAACACCGGCATCATAACCGGCATTGATCACGATCTGTTTCATAGGTGCCGTGATAGCTCTAAGGATGATATCAGCACCCACTTGCTCATCACCTTCAAGTTTGAGTTTAACACCTCTTGCTGCTTTGACAAGCGCAACGCCACCACCGATGACGATACCCTCTTCAACAGCAGCTTTTGTGGCACTAAGTGCATCATCAACTCTATCTTTTTTCTCTTTCATTTCAGTCTCAGTCGCAGCCCCTACTTTGATGACAGCCACGCCGCCTGCAAGTTTTGCAAGTCTCTCTTGAAGTTTCTCTTTGTCATATTCGCTAGAAGTTTTTTCTATCTGCGCTCGTATCTCGCCAACTCTTGCGACGACTGCTTTTGGATCGCCTTTTCCATCCACGATGACTGTGTTATCTTTGTCTATCACAACTCTTGAAGCTTGTCCAAGCTCAGCAACAGTTGTTTTATCAAGACTGAGACCAAGCTCTTCAGTGATAACAGTCGCACCTGTAAGGATCGCTATATCTTTGAGCATCTCTTTTTTTCTATCACCAAATCCAGGTGCTTTAACGGCAGCGATGTTGAGCACACCTTTGAGTCTATTGAGTACCAATGTTGCGAGTGCTTCACCCTCAACATCATCAGAGATGATAAGCAACGGCTTGCCTGTTTTTTGTATCTGCTCAAGTACCGGGATAAGGTCTTTGAGTGATGTTATCTTAGAGTCCGTCAAGAGTATCATCGGCTGCTCAAGTTCACATACCATCTTCTCTGAATCCGTCACGAAATACGGAGAAAGATACCCTCTATCAAACTGCATACCCTCAACTACTTCAAGATCATCTTTGATCCCTTTTGCCTCTTCTACAGTGATGACACCATCTTTACCGACCTTCTCCATAGCCTCAGCTATCAAGCTACCGATTGCACTGTCAGAGTTTGCAGAGATTGTAGCAACTTGCTCTATCTCTTTTTTATCTTTGACCTCGTTAGAAGTCTTTTTAAGTGCTTCGATAATCGCTGTACTTGCTTTATCCATCCCTCTTTTTACTTCGATAGGATTTGCACCGGCTGTGATGTTTCTCAACCCCTCTTTAAATATGGAGTGCGCCAAAACAGTAGCTGTTGTCGTACCGTCTCCTGCCTCATCAGCCGTTTTGCTTGCAACCTCTTTGACGAGTTGTGCGCCCATATTTTCCAAAGTATCATCAAGCTCGATCTCTTTTGCAACACTCACACCGTCTTTTGTGATATGTGGTGCGCCGTAACTCTTTTGTATGAGAACATTTCTACCTCGTGGTCCCATAGTAACTTTAACTGCATCTGAGAGTTTTCTTACACCCTCGTAAAGTCCATTTCTTGCTTTGTCTGAAAAAAATATATCTTTTGCCATTCTCTATCCTTTATTTGTTTGATTATTATTCGATGATTCCAAGCACATCTTCGCTTGCCAATATAAGACACTCTTTATCGTCTATAACAATCTCCGTACCGGTGTATTTTGCAAAGACGATTGTATCCCCCACTTTAATATCTTCACAATCAGGGCCGACTGCTAAAACTTTACCTTGAAGCGGTTTCTCTTTAGCGTTGTCTGGAATGATAATACCAGAAGCAGTAGTATTTGCCTCCTCTTCTCTAAAAACAAGTACTCTGTTTGCCAATGGTTTAAAAGCCATTTTTCTCTCCTTTTTAACATTTTTTATAGTTGCGATTATAGTAGCATTTACAAAAAATGTCAAGTAATAATACATAAATTTATTTAACTATTATGAGTCGATATGACTAAACCTTTAAAAGAAGAGAAAAAAATATCCTAGTCAATTTATCGGTGTCTATTGACAATCAAAGCTACTTTTGGATAATATTTCGTCTCTTAAACCTTTAAGAATAGTGGCAAGGTAGCTCAGCTGGTTAGAGCGCTGGTCTCATAAGCCGGAGGTCGGGGATTCGAGTTCCCCTCTTGCTACCACTTCAAACAAATCATTTTAAATCACACGACACAGAGCTTCTTATTATTGATTGTTATCTTATTTGCACACTTTACGATACTTTTGTATAATGCTTATGCAGCACAATAAAAAGGAAAGATATGAAAAAGATACTACTGCTCTTACCGTTTATGATATTTATCGTATCAGCTGAGACGATTACTTGTTACCAATACGGCAATATGCAAAACTTTTATACACCAAATGATGAGAACACCATTCGAACCATAGGAGAAGATGTATTTCCGGGGTACCAAGTCGTTGCTATCGTCGAATACACTGCGAGCTATAAAAATCGTGGCAAATATGTACGTACACAAGTGGAGATACTCAAAAATCCTAAAGTCGTCTCAGATAGTGGATGTGGCGGTGGGTCCGAGTTTGATACTATCGAAGAAGCCTATGAGCATATGAAAGCCAATAAAGAAAAAGTGCTGGATGTCAAAGAGATCAAGCTCATTACTGAATAATTTCATAGTATACTCTCATCAATCATGATGCGAGCAAATAAATGCGGAGGTTGGAATTTTGAGTTCCCCTCTTGCTACCACTTCAAACAAATCATTTTAAATCAACAATAACACATTAACTAATTTTGACTTATGCTAAGACTTTGTTGTAATTTATATCATTTAAAATATAAACTTTCTGCACTACCTTTGCCAAAATACTTTTCATATTCTTGTGTCGCAAATGAATCCATCATCCCTGATATATAATCAGTTATAATACGACTTTTACAGGCATGAATCTTCCTTAACTCGGGCGGTAATAGTATATTGTCTTTATTGTATGTTTCATCGCTATATACTTCAAACAAACCCCTTATAACCTTTTCTCCCTTTTTCTCATAATGCTGAATGTCTTTCTTGCGCAATATAGCATTAAATAATAACTTTTTTAATCCTTCTGCTAATAAGGCGTGATTTTTATATCCAAGCTCATCCTTTCCGTGTTCATTTTTTATTAAACCTATATCTGAACATAAAGTATTTACAATTGTAGATGTTAGTTCTTTTTTTAATACCATTAAATATTCTTCTGAAGATTTCAAACTATTTGATTTTGCTGCTTCCGTATGTACCTTTTGTGCAATCTTCCTTATTGATGATAATGCAGACCCATATTCATCATTAACTCTAAATTCATGTACAATCTCACCCAAACTAATCATTCCGAAGCTTATTGCGTCTTCTAAATCATGAGCCTGAATATTCATGATGTTTATTTTCTAATATGCGTATTATTCTGAATGCTTGAGCGTTTCCTTCCTATCCTCCACATTCAGAACTTAATTCATTTAAAATCTTCTCTCCATAATGACCATACGGTGGATTTCCAATATCATGGATAAGCGCTGCTGTTTCGGTAACAACAGTATCTTTCAAATTGAGTTCAAACGCTATTGTTCGTGCAATTTGTGCCACCTCTAAACTATGAGTAAGTCTATTTCTATTAAATTTACTGGCATCAATACCCAACAATTGCATTTTGCCTTGGAGTCGTCTAAATGATGATGAATACAAAACTCTTGCATAATCCCTCATTAGTGTTTGTCTATTCTGTGTACGATCATCTTTTATTTCATAAAAACGATACTCTAAACACTTAATTTGCTGTTCTTGTTCTCGAGCATATTCTTTTGTTTCTCTGTTATACATACTAATTCCTTATGCCTAGTTTATGTCATATATCATGCATAGTATTGCTATCTAATTGGAAAAGCACTTTGTCTATTGTTATTTTATTTTTGAATATTTAATATTATATCAAAAAAATTTATTTATTTATAAAAGTATGTAATCATAATAAAAACACAAAAACTTAAATATTATATGCACCACCACCGCCAAAGCACATATATATAAAATACGGGTATAATACCCCTAATTGAAATCTCATCCATAAACATGCTTTTTCTCCCCCTAAAAAATCAAAGGAAACCAAAAAATGTCATTTAAAGAGTTGCACTTAAGCGCCCCTATACTCAAAGCCGTAGAAGACGAAGGCTACACAACCCCAACACCCGTTCAAGCACAAGCGATACCCCACATACTCGCAGGACGTGATATGCTCGCAGGCGCACAAACAGGCACGGGTAAGACGGCAGGTTTTACACTGCCGATACTAGAGCTCTTGTCTCGTGAACAAAAGCCTCAAGCAAAAAAACGCAATATCAGAACTCTCATCTTAACACCCACAAGAGAACTTGCTGCCCAAGTAGGCGAAAGTGTCAAAACATACGGTAAGTATCTTCCTTTTAAAAGCACTATTGTCTTTGGTGGCGTGGGTGCAAATCCACAGATAAAAGCCTTAAATAACGGTGTAGATATCCTCATAGCAACTCCGGGCAGACTGCTTGACCTTATCACGCAAAGAGTTATCAACTTGAGCCGTGTAGAGATATTTGTACTTGATGAAGCCGATAGGATGCTCGATATGGGCTTTATCCGCGATATCAAAAAAGTGATAGCCCTGCTTCCTGCCAAGAGACAAAATCTCCTCTTTTCTGCTACCTATAGTGACGAGATCAAAAAGCTATGTGAGAGTATCCTTAAAGATCCTGCTATAGTAGAAGTAGCGAGACGCAACACATCTTGTGAGCTTGTCAAGCAGAGTGTCATCTATGTTGATTGTAAACGCAAAAGCGCACTCCTTGGACATCTCATAGAGAAAAATCGCTGGGAGCAAGTACTTGTATTTACCCGTACAAAACATGGTGCAAACAAACTCTGTGAGTACCTGCAAAAGATGGACATTACCTCATCTGCAATCCATGGCAATAAAAGTCAAGGAGCTAGAACAAAAGCGTTGAGTGATTTTAAAGCCAACAAAGTAAGAGTCCTCGTCGCTACAGATATAGCCGCGCGAGGGATAGACATAGACTCTTTGCCACATGTCGTGAACTTTGAACTTCCAAATATCGCCGAAGATTATGTGCATCGCATAGGCAGAACCGGAAGAGCCGGCAATGACGGTGAAGCGATATCACTTGTATGCGTTGATGAGTTTGATTATCTTAAAGGGATAGAGAAACTTATCAAAATAGACCTAGACAAAAGCATCATAGAGGGCTATGAACCCGACCCGACTATCAAAGCAAAACCTATACAGCAAGGCAGAGGCGGTGGCGGTAGAAATAATCGTCCAAGATCAAACAACTCAGCGCCTAAAAAACGAGATAGCAACAGAAACAGTAGAGACAGAAACAGAAGATAGCCATGAAGATACTCGTCGATGCGGATGCTTTTCCAAATGCGCTCAAAGAGATACTCTTGCGCGCGGTACTCAAGAGATCAATCACAACTCTCTTTATAGCAAATAAAAAGATAAGCATCCCAAACGAAGCATTTATATCTATGGAGGTTGTCCCTTTGGGATTAGATGTTGCAGATAACCGCATAGCTGAACTTGTTGAAGCAGAAGACCTCGTCATCACAGCAGATATCCCACTTGCCGATAGAGTGGTTGCCAAAGGAGCATTTGCTCTTGATCCTAGGGGCACTATCTATGATGAAGAAAATATAAAATACCTTCTTGCCATGAGAAACCTCATGGATGAACTTCGTTGCTGCGGAGAGATCACGGGCGGACCAAGTGCCATAGATGCAAAAACGATCAGAGCATTTGCAGATGGGCTCAACAAACTTCTCTCGAAAATGGATAAAAATAAGCCTCAAGAGATGTTATAATCTCACATATAAAAATCAAATGTAAATAATAGGCAAGAATGATATGAACATTTTTATAGTAGGAGCTTCCGGTTTTATCGGTTCAGCCATTGTGGATGGATTGGATAAAAAGGATAATACGGTCTTTATAAGCTCAAGGCTTGAGAATGACTCTAGAGCCAATACGATTTTTTGTGATTTTTCAAAAGATTTTTCTGTTGATTTTTGGAAAGAAAAACTCAAAAATATCGATATCGTTATCAATGCTGTCGGCATCATCTCTGAGTCCAAAGGACAAAAATTTGCAGACCTTCACACGCAAGCTCCGATAGCACTCTTTAAAGCTTGTGAGCAACTCAAAGTAAAGAAAGTTATACAGATATCGGCTTTGGGAGCAGACGCAAATGCCATAACACAATACCACAAAAGCAAAAGAACTGCCGATGAGTATCTACGAAGTACAAAGTTGCATTACTATATATTGAAACCATCAATCGTTTATGGGGAAGATGGTGTGAGCACTGAGCTATTTAAAGGACTTGCCACCCTGCCGATAACTCCAATTGTCGATGATGGGGAGCAACTCTTACAGCCTATCTATATAGGCGATTTGGTAAAAACGATTAATGCATGTATAGCAGATGCTAAACATGAAAACTTAGAGCTTGACTTGGTAGGACCAAAGGCTATCACCTACAAGGAGATGTTGAGACTCTTTAGGGCTTGGCTACAAAAGAGACCCGCTTTTGAGCTAAAGATTCCGCAATGGCTCTCTTTTATGGGTAAGGTCTTAAACGAGCCGGCTATCTCAAAAGATAATCTTATCATGCTCAAACAAGGCAATAGTGCTGATGTGCAACCATTGGAAGATTTTCTAGGAACTCCTTTGCAATCGATGCAAGAGACGATATTTTTAAAAAATGCAACACCTGCACAAAAATTAGCAGCAAACTTCTACTTTATGCCGATATTGGGTCGATTTGTACTGGGTTTTATATGGATATGGACAGCCATAGTTTCCGGTTTTTTATACCCGCACGATCAATCAATAGCCCTTTTAAATGATGTCGGTATCTCGGGTGTATTTGAAGAGCCATTGCTTTATATCTCCTTATTGTTAGACTTTATCATCGGTATTCTTACGATTGCCGGGTGGAGGCTCAAGGAGCTTTTGATTTTTCAATTTTTAGTCATTGTGGTTTACACAACCATTTTAACACTCTTCGCTCCTTATCATTGGCTGCATCCATTTGGTCCTGTTTCAAAAAATCTAGCACTCCTTATGCTGATATATATGATGATGTTGATGCAGGTGAAAAAATGAGCTATAAACTTTTACTGCTAATACATCTTATCGGAATGATTTTCTTCTTGGGCATAGGAACGGGCTCGGCATTTTATAAATTTATGGCCGATAGGAGTAAAAATCTTCAAGCTATTGTTGAGGTCAATAAGATTGTTGTTTTGGCAGACTGGCTCTTTACAACGCCGGAAATATGGCACTTAGCGCTTTAGAAAATAATGAGAAACTTCCTTCGGAATATCAATGATATGTAAAGCAGTGGATTTTATTGGGTATCCCATCTTTTTTGGCTATGTTTGCAATAATGCTTCTTATGATGTTTCATCATTGGATAAATTAGGGGGGGAATCAAACCGCACCCATAATTTTCTTTGAACTCTCACCTTTATAAGTCAATATCTCTTCAAAACTCATAGCAGGCTCAGCGCAGTTTGTAGTCAAAAGCTCTTCATAGAGTGCTTCTATCTTCTCTTCATTGTTCATTTTTTTAAGCTCACTCTTCTCAAGATTAGCAAGGTCCAAAAGCTCATTCCAGACAGAGCTCTCATCTAACGCATAAGCATTAATAGTAACACCCTCATAAATAAAAGTACCATTTTTATCAAGATCAGTCACATACAAAATCACCAATGAATCCGGAGAGAAGAACTCCTTGAACTTTTCAAAGAACGCCTCAAAATGTAAAATGCTCTCCAACTCGCTTGAGAAAAATTTAATCTTCGCATCATCGGCAACAAGGACTACTTGTCTTGCTTGAACTTTTGGCGGTAGTTTTCTATCCGGAGATAATTGCTTTCCCTCTTCTACGATCAAAGCTCCTCTATATCCTACGAATTCGCCTCCAAGCTTCCCACTAAATGATGGTTGCCATGCTAACTCTTTCTCTTTTATGTATTCCAATATTGACATAAGTCATATCCTTTATATTTGATACTCTCTTCCATGCATTAACTGTTCCCTGAAATAGAGTAAGAGAGATATCAGGAGGACTTGGGTCTTCGCACCAAAATTCGAAACAAAACAAGCGTTGTCATAAGCGTAAAAGCAGGAAGCCAAATCCAAAGCAGTTCCGACTTGACAACCGCCAATCCGGCAGGACTCAACAAGCGACTCAAACTCAATGGAGAGACTTGGATAAACTGCCAAGGAAAGAAATATCTCTCTTCAGCAAAAGGCCATAAAAAAGCTATGCCCAATCCACCATTAGTTGCCATATCTAAAAGCCCATGAGACAGCGCAGATACAAATACAAACATAAATGCAACGATCGCTCGAGCATTGAGCCTAGAAGCAAAAAAAGCCGCAAGAACACCGAGAATAACAGCAAACAAAAAAGAGTGTGTAAACCCACGGTGACCAAGTTGGTCAGAATAGGCTATGCCCAAACGAAAGGCTACAACATCAAAATCCGGCAATATAGATGCTATGAACCCGGCAACGATTAAACGGCGAGAGATAACATTCCTCCCCAATCCTACGCCAACAGCAAGAGGGACGGCAACATGAGAAACGATAGTCGGCACTTATTATCTCCTAAATTTTCTATTACTCTAAAAAGCGAATGACACAAGACAAAGCTTATCCTCATTGTATGAGCGAGATTATATCACAACTTAAAACCCAAAATTCTACTTCCTTTTTTAGTAGTGAAAAGCTATAATATTTATCAAAATATAACAACTCACAACCAAAGAGGAGTCATAATGGCGTCAATCCGAGACCAACTTATTCCCCTTATCGAAGAGGGCCACATCCCTAAAGAAAAGATCGATGAAGCCCTGAGCATAACAAAGGTTTTTCCAAACGAAAAAGATTGGCTTGTATTTATAGGTCAGCTTCTACTGTGGCTTGGAGGGATTGCTATCGCATTTGCAGTGATGTTTTTTATCGCATACAATCTAGACAACATTGGCAAATTTGTACAATTTGGTGCTATCGAGGCACTCATTGCAATAACTGTTTTTACCTATTGGAAGTTCTACAGCCACCCTATAGCCTCCAAGGTCAGCTTGCTGAGTGCGAGTATCCTTCTTGGCGTACTACTCGCTTTGTATGGCATCACCTACCAAACAGGTGCTGATACTTGGCAACTTTTTTTCACTTGGGCGATGCTGATAACTCCATGGGTTATCATCGGGCGTTTTCCTGCCCTTTGGATCGTGTGGTTGGTACTACTTAACACCAGTATCATATTGTACCAATCAACTTTTATCTCCTCCTATTTCTTTTTATATGAGCTTACTAAAATTTTATTTATCTTCAATACTCTTGCATTGCTTATCTGGGAGCTTTCAAGTAGTAAATTTACATGGTTAAATGAACGCTGGGCCGTGCGTCTTTTGGCTCTTGGAAGTGGCACAAGTATCACTTGGCTCATCATGGATGCGATATTTGACGATAAAAATATGCTCTCTGCTCTTATCTGGCTGGCTTGGATAGTCTCTTTTTACTTTTTTTATAGGTATATCAAACGTGATCTTTTTATGCTCTCAGAGATAGCTTTATCGAGCATTATAGTTGCAGCATCTTTTTTACTAAAGGTTATAGATATGGACATCGGGAGTGCATTTGTAGCTGCGATGCTAATTGCCGGAATGAGTGCAGGTGCAGCATTTTGGCTCAAAAAAATTCAAAATCTGTTTTCAGGCTCGCTAGAGACTCCATCAGTTGCCTTAATATTGGGAACGATGATGATCATAGGCGGAATTGCACTGCTGCAAATGTTTAAAAATGATTTCTATGAAAATCTTGCTTTTGCCATGAGTTTTGCAGGACAAGCACTCATCATCTATACTATTTTCGAAAATACGGACGGAAAGACGCAATGGATTCTAACATCTCTCTTTTTCGCTCTCATCACACTTTTTGTGCCAAGCTATATTCACCGAGTAGTTGGATCTTTTTTAGCAGCTTCTACCTTTTCGATAACACTATTCTTATTTGGCATGCCCGGTATCGGAAATGCTCTTGTCATATTTGCTACAGCATTTTTATGGCTCCATGAATTTGATTATCCAAAATATATGTCCGCACAAAGAGCTGTAGGGTATGGGCTTGCTCTTGCACTCATCTATATAAATATAAATGGGAGTATATTTTTGAGTTATGATTTCATCATCCAAGATATGTTCTATACTTTCAATGGTATATGGATGCCCGCATGGATCGAAGAATTTCTCATAGGGGTGATAGCCCTTTATGTAGCATGGCAAATTCTCAAACGATATGGCCATAAGATTACCGATTTGCATACTTTGAGTGTATTTGTAGCGACGATGATATTGACGGCAATCTCTTTAGAGGTCTATGGTGTTATCACAAGCATATTGATACTCCTTTTGGGATTTTCTAATAGTAACCGTGTTTTGATGGGGCTAGGTATCGCTTCTTTACTTTTTTCCGTCTCTTCCTACTACTATCTACTCAATATCACTTTGTTAGGAAAAGCACAAAACCTCTTGATATTGGGACTGGTATTACTTGTCATATATTCGCTATTATCCCATTTTGTTTTAACAGATAAAGAGGTGAAAAATGCATAAAATTATCGCACTCATCTCGCTTGCACTGGTGCTTGTTTTAGTCAATATATCCATCTTGAAAAAAGAAGATCATTTGGCTAACGGCAAAATCGCCTATCTAGCTTTAGCTCCTATTGACCCACGCTCCTTGATGCAAGGTGATTATATGGCATTACGATTTGGAATCAGTAGCGACATCAACCGTGCTCTGCAAGATTATGACGAGTTTGGTAATCGAATATATCCTAAGAGCGCAGAAGATGGATATATTATCGTCAAACTGAATAACAAGAAAATCGCAAGTTTTAAAGCACTCTATACCAATCAAAAACTATCAGGTGATGAGTTGCTTATGCGCTATCGCGTAAGAGACGATGAAGTTAAGTTTGCTACCAATGCTTTTTTCTTCCAAGAGGGAACTGCAAGATATTATGAAAAAGCACGTTACGGTGAGTTTCGAGTTGATGACTCGGGAGAGCTCCTCCTTGTTGGGATGTATGATGAAAATCTTACGAAACTTGAAGCACCAATGGATGCAACAAATATACAAGAAGAGGAGAGATGAGAATCTGATAATACTCTTATCGCCTAAGATAAAATAATGATTCAATAACGGTATTTGATGTTTTTTATCTCTTTGTTTTATTCTGCATGATTTTTTATGGATCTAACCATTTTGGAAGTTTTGTATAACCATGTTTTTTCAACAATATAGCTAGTTTTTTATTTTCATCCGCATAAAGAGTTCGTAGATAGTCAATGTCTGAACTTTGAAGATTATCTTTTGTCTTATCTTCATTGAATAAAAAATATAATTTATAAAGAGTTTTTTTGACACTCGGATGTTTTCTAAAAAATAACTCGAATCTCATATTTATAAAAGAGGCAACTTTATAGATAGATTTAAATCTAGAAGCTTTCGTTTTATTTTTGATTTCAAATATAGTTAAATCTTTATAGAGATTATCTGAAATATGAAGCCATCTGCACAGATCAAATATAATATTTTGTGGATTTTCTTTTATGTCATCAAAAAAGATTACTTTTAAAGAGTCTCCAAAGACATTAAACCACTCCTCGAGATACTTAGAATATTCACCTTCTCGAAAAGTTCTATAGTAAAGGTCATCCGTATCCACTGCATCTTTCAATGCATAACTTTTGTCTATAAAATCTCTAAATTCTATATCTTTATTTAGCCTAAAATCGCTTTTTGTAAATCTGAAAAAAGAGATGAAACGCTCAGTCGGTTCTCTTAAGATCATAATAATTCGAGCATTTTTAAAGTCATTATGAATTTTTTGAGCTATTACACTTTTACCATATAGATAAGAGGGGCTTGCTTCTAGGAAGTATTGCTTCTCCGTGCATTGAGAAAACTGCTGGAGGTAGGAGTCTAAAGAATCAATGTTTTTCTCATATCGTAGTGGAGTATAATAATGAATCTCCTTCTTTTTCCCACAGCAAATATCTTTATGAAGCATTAGATATTCATACAGTGACGTTGTGGCGCTCTTATGAACTCCGGCTATTATGAGCATATTTTTCTCTGAACTCAAAAAATTCCTTTCGATTTATGTTGCCAAAATTATATCATAGTCCTAATTTATCACACTCTTTATCTCTCTTCTCGCCAAGATTTACTAGCTGATAGTACTCTCATCCATTTATATATTATCAACATCAAATCTATACGACCCTTCTTATTAAACTCTCTTTTCTTACTTTTTGACTATAATTACTAAATTTTTGACGAAGGTTTTTGATGATCGATCTAAAATATCTCCAAAACAATTTTGATGAAGCAAGTATAAGGCTTCAAAAAAAGGTGTTGATGCCGACACATTAAAGACGCTTAAAGATATGTTTGCCACTCTCAAAGAATCCAATGTGGCATTTGAGAGCACAAAAGCGGAACAAAATAGACTTTCAAAAGAGTTTGGAGCTTATAAACAAAAAGGGCAAGATACGAGCGAGCTCAAAGCAAAGCTTGAAGCGTTAAAATCAGAGATAACTAAGTTGCAAGAATCTGCAAGAAATGCCGAAAATGCACTTGAAAATCTAGCCCTTACTATCCCAAATTTTCCCGATGATGCAGTTCCGCAAGGTGCGGATGAAAATGATAATGTTGAGATAAAAAAAGTACTCACGCCTAAAGCATTTGACTTTACACCCAAAGAGCATTGGGATCTAGGCGTTGCAAACGGATGGATAGATTTTGAGCGAGGGGTAAAACTGGCAAAAAGCCGCTTTTCCGTCCTCAAAGGCAAAGGTGCAAAACTAGAGCGTGCTTTGATAAACTTCTTTTTAGATACCAACGCAAAAGCAGGATTTGAAGAGTTTAACCTGCCGCTTATGAATAACTCTGCGATGCTTTTAGGCACGGGACAGCTACCAAAATTTGGAGATGATCTCTTTAAGATCGATGATGAGGATTTGTATCTCATTCCAACTGCTGAAGTGCCGCTGACTAACCTCTACAATGATGAGATTATAGATGTGAACTCACTGCCGATCCTTATGAGTGCCTATACACCTTGTTTTAGGAAAGAGGCAGGAAGCGCAGGCAGAGACACAAGAGGAATGATAAGGCAACATCAGTTTGATAAAGTCGAAATGGTTGCTATCACACATCCAAATAAGAGTGATGAGATATTTGATATGATGGTAGAAAATGCCTCCAACTTACTAACCGCTCTTGGTCTTCCGCATAGACTTGTGATGCTTTGTGGCGGTGATCTCGGCTTTGGTGCAGCAAAGACGGTTGATCTTGAAGTATGGCTACCAGGCCAACAAAAATATAGAGAGATAAGCTCGATATCAAATACGAGAGATTTTCAAGCAAGACGGGCAAAAATCAGGTACAAAGAAGATGGTAAAAACAGCTTTGTGCACACACTCAACGGCTCTGCGCTCGCAGTCGGCAGAACACTCATAGCAATTATGGAAAATTATCAAGACGAGAATGGGGAGATTGAGATCCCTGAAGTACTTAAAAAGTATATGTAAAAAAATCATAATACTATTTGTCAAATAAAACTGTCATCGCAAGTGCGAAGCGGTGGCAATCCAACATCTAAAACTCTTTTTTACTCAGACACGCAACATCTAAGAGCGTATCAGCATCTTCAAGTGTAAACTTCTCGCCTTTTTTTATCTTTTTGAGTCTGCTTATCTTTCCATCTACTCTCACTTTTGCCCATCCATCAGCATATCTTTTTCGTGGTTCACCGGCAAGATAAGAGTCCAATGCGTTTTTAAATACAACATTTTTTTGCACGATGAGTCTCGCTATACGATCATTGAGCGCTTCAGTTTTTTCATCAATTTCTCTCTGTTTATAAGAAAATATCTTGCCTGCTGTAAATACAAACTCTTTTTTGATATCTTCTATCTTAGAGAGTATCTCATCAATCTGCTTGTGAGGACTAAGGTGCGTTAGCATCTCTTTCGTATGGACTAATGATCGTTCATAATTGCTCGTCTTATCATCAACAACTCTTCTTATCGCATCAAAACGCTCATCAAGAGAGATAGCAACATCCTCTTTGCTTGGTAAGATCATCTCCATGGCTGCACTTGGCGTAGGCGCTCTGAGATCGGCAACATAGTCACTAATCATCACATCCACCTCATGCCCCACAGCACTTATCGTAGGTGTTGTAGCATGAAAGATGGCATCTGCAACCTCCTCGGTATTAAACGCCCAAAGATCCTCTATACTCCCGCCGCCTCTACCGACAACGATGGCATCTACGCCAAGCGTATCAGCTTTTTTTATAGCGCCTGCTATCTGCATAGGTGCTTGTTCGCCTTGAACTAGAGTATCGACTATAGTCACATCAAGTAGTGGCCAGCGTTTCTGTGCGATTTTAAGCATATCGTGGAGCGCTGCACTCTCTTTTGCCGTGACTAAAGCTAAAGAGTTTATATATTTTGGAAGTTGTTTTTTCTTTGAAGTATCAAAATACCCTTTTGTCTCGAGACTCTTTTTGAGCTGCTCATAAGCAAGTGCGAGCACACCTTGCCCATAAGGCTCAATGTTTAGCGCATAAAATTGATACTCTCCTCTTGGCACATAGACACTCACTGAGCCCTCAATGACGATATGCATTCCCTCTTCGAGGCGAAATTTCATCTTTGAGGCGTTGGATCTAAACATTACACATCTTATGGAACTATCTGCATCCTTGACACTAAAATAGAGGTGCCCACTTGTGTGGTAGGTCAAAGATGCGACCTCTCCCTCTAAGCTTATGTGCATAAAAGTAGTCTCTAAAAGTGATTTAATCTTTGTATTAAGTGATGAGACGCTTACTAAAGATGAAGATGCCATTTATCCCTCTTTTTTCTGTGCCACCAAGAGTGTTGAGATACCCATTGAGAAAGATTTAGAATATTTTATCTCAAATCCTGCATCGCTCAATGCCTCTTCAAGCATTTTTGTTGTCAAAAAATCCTCTATAGAATCAGGCAGATACCTATAGGCTTTATAGTTCTGAGATACCAATCCTCCAATAGCAGGCAATATCTTTTTCATATAGATATCCACGATTTTTGAGATAAATCCGCTCTTCTCTTGTTTGGTAAATTCAAGTATGACGACGATACCCTTCTCTTTAAGCACTCTATTGAACTCTTGAAGCGCTTCTGTTTTATCGACCACATTTCTAATCCCATACGATATAGAGACGATATCGCAACTACTGTCTTTGAGTGGTAACTCTTGTGCTTTACCTTCTAAAAAGGAGGCAAATTTCACCTTCTTTTTTGCAACTTCAAGCATCCCTTTTGAGGGGTCAACACCCACAAATTCACCAATCTTTATACCGTTTTTTTCTGCTCGTGACTTCCAATATAGCAGCAAATCACCCGTTCCGCATGCGATATCAGCTATACATTCAAGCTCATCTTTAGCAAGAATCTCATAGGCTTTGTCGCACCCTTTTCTTCTCCATTGTTTATCAATCCCGAAACTCAATACCCTATTTGCAAGGTCATAAGTCGAAGCGATCTCATCGAACATGCCTATGATTTTTTCTTGTTTTTGATTATCACTCATACTCTTTTACTCCATATTGCTATATCTTGTCCGCTTCTTTGAAAATGCATAAACTTCAAATCCATATCAAGCTCATAAGAGTGTACTTTAGCTCTCAAATTTGGTGCTTGATAAAATAATACAAAGTCTATCTTATCTTTGAGTGCCTCAAGCATCCCTTCGCCTCCCTCAACCAAAACAAATGAAGGCTTCTCTAAAAATGAGAGATCATCACCCAACTCAACATCTCTGTTTGGAACATTGAAAAGTGGCATTTGTTTTGATATTGTATCACTATTTTTTGTATAGATATAGATATCCGGTGCAGCTTTTTGAACGAGTCTACTATCGAGTAGCGGCTCATCAGCTCGCACCGTTGCTCCACCGATAAGGAGTTTATCGCAAAGTGCTCTAAGCTCATGAGTATGCTCTCTAGAAGTTTGTGAGCTGATCACTCCGCCCGTTATCTTAGCATTGGAAGTTTGTGCCAATTTAAAAAGCACAAAAGCTCTCTTTTGCCATACTTCAAAAGGATAGAGAAGATCTTTAGCTTCCTCTTCGAGGAGACCCATCTTTACTTCTATACCTGCATCTTCGAGCAGTTTTGCGCCACCTGAATGCGAAATGATTGGATCAAGTGTTGCTATGCAGACTCTCTTGAGATTCAAGTCTTTGATAAGTGCTGCGCACGAGGGAGTCTTGCCTTCATGCGAGCATGGCTCAAGTGTCACATAGAGCGTGCATTTAGCAAAAAAATCTTTTGGGAGGCGACGTAAAAAAGTGTGGGCATCTGCGGCATTATTTGTATCAAAATCTACACTTTTACCCGTTATGGCCTCGTAAGCTTCAAGAAGTGCAACAATTTCAGCATGTGATGCACCTGCACTCTTGTGAGCAGCGATCGATACGATCTTCCCCTCACACGATACCAAAGATCCAACAGCAGGATTTGGATAGGTTAAGAGTTGATGCTTCCATGCTTCTTGAAGCGCGAGCTGCATGCAAAACTCATCAAATCTGTCCAAAACACTACCACTCAAAATATGTTCTGGCTTTTTTTATGCTACCCATATCGATAGATCGCTCTTTTCCCTCGACCTCAACGACTAAAGCATTGCCATCAAAACTTTTCAATACCCCAATGATATTACCCTCTTCATTAACCCGAAGTTTAACCTCTTCTCCTATGGAGTTTGCAAAATGTCTCGGTTTGCTCAAGACTCTCTCGATGCCCGGAGAACTTACTTCCAATCTATATTGCCCTTCCAAAGGAGGATTAACATCAAGATAGAGAGAAAGATCGCGAGAGATAGCAGAGCAAAGATCAAGCAATACTCCACCCTCTTTTACGATGTACACTCTAAAGATCGTCTCATCAAATTCGCTTGCTATCTCTGTATCATAGAGTGTTGCGCCATGTGATGCTACGATTTTACCGATAGCCTCTTCACTCTTCATCTTTGACCTTCATTTCTGACTCTATTTTCTTAAAAAGTGCTTCTATCTTATTGATCTTATCTGCTTGATGATCAAACTCAAAAACCATATTGGGGGCTCGAAACCACCCCTCTGACTGCTTGCAATGATTTTGGACATATCGACTCACTGCGTTTAGCTTTCTTAAGATATACTCTTCATCTTCGCTATTGACAAAAGCAGTATCGATGTAGACTCTTGCGTCACTTCTACCTTTAGAGCAGACGACTTCTGTAACGCTTAAAGAGTTTATCTCGGGATCATCAAGACTACTCAAAGCTTCGGGGATGATCTCTTTGAGTACAGATTCTACTCGATGTCTCTTGATCTCTTCTTGTGTCATAGGGTTGCTTGCGCCTCGATACTTTTGTAAGCCTCAATGACATCGCCTGCCTTGATGTCGTTGAAATCATCCAAGATGATACCACACTCAAAGCCTTTTTTAACCTCTTTCACATCGTCAGAGAATCTTTTCAATGATGCTATACGACCCTCATATACGACCTCTTCACCTCTAGTGATCTTCGCACCACCACCTATAGCGATATGACCATCAAGCACCATACAACCGGCAATCGTACCTATCTTATCGACAACAAAAGTCTCTCTAACTTCTGCTTTTCCGATCATCTCCTGAGATACAAGTGGACTCATCATGCCACCAAGCATATCTCTTACATCATCCAAAAGAGGGTAGATGATGCTATAGAGCCGTATATCTACACCAAGCTCTTTTGCTTTTTGTTTTACATTACTATTTGGCTTAACATTGAAGCCCAAGATCACGACATGTTCACCCGCATCAGCAAGAAGAACATCACTCTCCGTGATACCGCCGACACCTTCATGGATGATGTTTACTTTAACTTCATCATTTCTAAGCTTCTCTAATGACCCCTTGATTGCTTCAAGTGATCCTTGAACATCAGCTTTAAGTATCACAGGAAGTGTTTTGAGCTGTCCTTCTGCTATCAGTGCAGAGAGATCATCAAGCGATGCTTTTGTTGTTTTTGAAAGCTGTTTTTCTCTCGCATACTCCGCTCTTTTTTCTGCAAGCTCACGAGCCTCTTTTTCATTTTCCATAGCAACAAGTATCTCACCGGCTCCCGGAACTGCATCAAGACCTACGATAGCTGCAGGCGTACTTGGTCCTATCTTCTTTTGATTTGCACCATCATCAAGTCTAATTGCCTTTATACGTCCAAAAGTATTGCCGACAATGACACTATCACCAACACTCAATGAGCCATTTTTGACGATGATATTTGCAACCGGGCCAAAACCTTTTTCGACCGAACTCTCTATGACGATTGCTTTTGCCGCTCTACTTGGATCAGCCTTAAGCTCCAAAACTTCTGCTTGAAGAAGTATGATATCTAAAAGCTCATCTATACCCTCTCCTGTATGGGCGGACACGCCTACAAATTCGTATTCACCGCCCCAATCGATCGATGTGATACCAAGTTCTGCAAGTCCTGCTTTGAGCATATCAGGATTTGCATTTTCTTTATCCATCTTATTCATAGCGATTATCATAGGGACACCCGCAGCTTTTGCATGGCTTATCGCCTCTTTTGTTTGTGGCTTCACTCCGTCATCTGCTGCTACGACGATGATAGCAATATCGGTAGCTTGTGCACCACGAGAACGCATCTGTGTAAATGCCTCATGGCCCGGAGTATCTATAAATGTAATCTTCTTGCCGTTTTTTTCAACTTGATAAGCACCGACATGCTGTGTGATACCGCCTGCCTCTTTTGTCGCCACTCTTGTAGAGCGTATCTTATCCAAAAGTGATGTTTTCCCGTGATCAACATGCCCCATGATTGTAATAACAGGGGGTCTCTCTTGAAGATTGGCATCCTCTTGTTGGTCATACACATTGACATAATCAAGTGCATCAAGTGGATTAATAGTCGTTACCTCAACCTCAAACTCATCAGAAAGAATCTCGATAGCATCTTTGTCCAAAAAGTCGTTTTTTGTTACCATAGTGCCAAGCTCAAAAAGAACCTTGACAACTTCACCTACACTTCTGTTTACCTTGTCGGCAAACTCATACACTCTTACATTTTCCGGTATCTCGATAACTTTTACCTTCTCTTGACTTTCATCATTTTTGATATATCTTTTTTTCTTTCTTCCGCCTCTTCTTGCGCCACCTTGATTATTGTTGACAACATGAGAAAATCTTGTTGGTCTTTTTTGAGACTCCTCTTTTTTCTTCTGTTCTTGTCGCTTCATCTCTTCGTAAATATTTTTATCGGAGAAGTCCAAGAGCACAACCTCTTCCTCTTCATAAAGCTCAAAACCGCTTCCCATAAACTCTCTATCATCCATGATCTCTATCTTCTCGCCGGACTCTTTAGATGATGGTGCTGCTTTTTTTGCTTTTTTCTTTTTAGGTGCTGAGACATTATCGAGCGTTATATCTTTTTTATTCTCTTTTGGCTCTAAAGTATCTTTATGTTTTTTTACAATCGTAATGCCGCTCTTTTTTAACGGCACTTTTTGCATAACCGTCTGCGATTGAAGGGTATCTTCATTTTTGAGCTCTTCTTTGTCTCTTTTTGTTATGCCGCTTTTCTTTTTCGGCTCTTCTACTGAAACATCAGCATCAACTTTTGGCTCTTCTTTTACTTCTTTAACGACCTCTTTTTTAGACTCTTTTTTCTTCGGCTTTTTAAACCCCGCCGGCAACTTCCCACTGATGGCATACTCTACAAGTACTCCGGCATTTTCAAGACTTATAGAACTATTTGCTGCTTTTATATCAAACCCCAGCTCGGTCGCTTTTTCTAGCAGATCAGCATTTGAGAGCCCAGCCTCTTCTGCGATCTCTTGGATCTTAACCTTATCCATTATTCATTGACTCCTTTAAAAACTTTGCAAATAACGCCTCATCTACAGCTAAACGATTTGGTAAGCTTTGTATATTTTTTGGATTTTTTACACAATCTAAGCAAAGATACATACTTCGTCCCTCTCCGGTATAAAAAACTATTTGATTATCTTTCAATTGAAATCTAAGCAATATATCCTTTGACGCTCTTTGTCTGCATGCTATACACATACGAATAGGTTTTGTCATTTTCATCGGTGATTATATCCAAAAAGAGTTTAACTCTTTGTTATGACTCCCATATTGTCAAGCCCTCTGACAAAAACGCGGAACTTAGGAAATCGATCTTCAAGCGTTTTTGCTATATTCTCAGCATCAGATTCATGGCAAAGGCTAAAGAGCGTTGATCCACTTCCTGAGAGTGTACTCATAAAGGCGCCTCTGCTTAATGCTATCTTTTGCACTTCAAAAAGCTCAGGCATCATCTTCATTCTTCTCGCTTGATGGAGTTTATCTTTCGATGCGAGCTTCAAAAGATCCCATGACTCATTCATAAAAAGTGCCGTCATAAATGATGCTCTAGAGAGTGAGTAGATTGTCTCTTCTTTTTTATATACTTTGGGAAGTGCTGTTCTCGATCTTGATGTGGAGATTGTTCTATCAGGAACT
>JARROQ010000017.1:0-26798 GCA_037383745.1 Sulfurovaceae bacterium | reverse complement strand
GTTAGAAAAAAGATAGAAAAGAGGATAGTGCATAGTGTGAAGATTCGAACCAAAATAAAATCCACTTTTAGAGAGCTTGATAAGCTGCTCATCGGCATTGTAGCAGTGCAAGACGCCCCCCTTCTTTGGCTTGGTCTGCTCAAGTATCTCAAAAGAGTCGAGTGAGGCATCACGGATATGGACTATCATCGGGAGGCTATACTTATCGGCTAGTTTGATTTGATCTAAAAAAACCTCTTTTTGCATTTTTTTGTACGGAGCAATTGCTTCATGTTCATCAGGTAATCTATAGTAATCAAGTCCGCACTCGCCTATGGCAACACATTTCTCATGCTCTAAAAATTGCTCAAGATATTTTGAATCATAGTAAGGAGCATCATAGGGATGAACACCAACACTAAAATAGATGTCATTGTATTTTTCACTTAAGGCTATAGCTCTTTTGAGTGTTTTCGGGTCGGCTCCGGGAATAATCCACTTTTTGACATCACGGTCGATAGAACGCTTAAGCACATCCTCTATATCATCCATATATCGTGCATCATCCAAATGGACATGTGTATCGATAATCATAACAATTATCCTAGTATTAAATTGAAACTATTTGTGAGAGAATATATCCAAGCCTCCTTTAAAGAAGGCTTTTGGACATAAGAAGAATTATTTTAAAGTCGAAACGTAAGTAGCAACTTCAGTGATAGTAGCATCATCAAGTGTTGCGACAATACCTTGCATTGAAGCACCTAAACCGTATTGGTTAAGTGAACCGTCTTTATAGCCATGGATTGATTTTTCTACAGCTGCAGCATCCATGCCTGCGATTGGTTTAGATTTACCAAGAGCAGCCGTTTTACCGTCAGCTCCATGACAACTTGCACATTTTGTAGCAAAAGTTGTAGCACCGTCTGCCATAAGCATTGTTACTCCCGCGAATATTGTTGCAATTACTATTTTTTTCATTTTTTCTCCTTTATTTTGTGATTGCCTTACTTAGCAGCTTGGCACATTTCCTGAATCAGATGCATACTCATAAGAGAAATCATAAAGATATTCACTCCAAGCATCTTTGTAAGAGTCACTTATTGCAGGACAGATTGCTTTTGCTTCATCGGCAAATTTACCGGCAGTGTTAATCTCTTCCCACTCATCTTGTGTATGACTAGCAGCAAATTTAGCGCCACTGAAACCACAAACATCTTTCATATATTTACTATAAAGCTTTTGACCTTTAGCAGCATCTGCGCTGAGTGTTGTTGTCATCATCGCAAAGCCAAAAAGAGCCGCTATAGCAAGTTTAGTTATCTTTTTCATCCATTATCCTTTTGTTGAGATGGAGCATTGTATCATAACAATTGTGATATTTTTGTGATATTTTGTTAAAAAAATGTTAAAAAAAGAAAAATTATTCCAATTTTCCAAATACTTTATATTTTTCCCAATAGATATCAATCGCTCTATCTAATTCTGCTTCATCTATTTTTGTCGGTTTTTTTACACCATATCTATCCAAGAACATATCTTGCATGACGGAAGTATCCCGAGAAGGCTCTCTCAGATAACGCTTGAGCCCTGCTTTTAGATTGTTCTCACCACTGTATGTTGACAGATACCTCATAAACATATTTTGCAATGATGAGGGGAGTTTTTTATGGCAGTGTACACAATTTTTTTCATATGCATCTTCCCCTATTAAAGGTGTGTGCATCAAAAGAAGAGAGAAAATAAGAGTTATCCTTACCATGTTAAAACTATCCTTGTACCTTGATTTTTTGTTGAAGTCACATCTATTGATATATTGTACTCTTGTGCAATTTTATTGACAATACTGAGCCCTATACCAAAGCCCCCTTCGCTCTCATTGAAACGCATATATCTATCGAACATATAAGGTATATCTTCATTTGATACACCTACTCCGGTATCTTCAACGGCAAGCATATTTTTTCTCAATGTAATAAATATCTTACCGCCACGCTTATTGTATTTGATAGCATTTGAGATAAGATTATCCAAAACTCGTATTATTTTATTTTTATTGATAACGATACGAGAATTTTTAATATCAAGCTCAAAAGTGATATTTTTGGATTTTGCCAGTAGATCGAAATATTCTATCCTATCTTTTATAATCGGACCAAGAGCAATCTTCTTATCATCACTTTTCGCATCAGCCTCCAATGTAAGATAGGTAAGATCTTTATAGAGCACTGAGACGGTTCTAGCAGCAATCACAATCCTTTTTATCCTTTTTTGATCTTCCGGATCAATTTTGCTTTGATCTATCATCTCAACATTGGCAAGTATAGCGCTTAGAGGGGTATTGAGCTCGTGGGTGGTATCTTTGATAAATCTATCGAGCAAAACGATTGATTCTCGCATAGGTCTTACAAAGACTTTTGCCAGGAAGATACCCGACAAGGAAAGCAGCACAAAGGAGATGCCGCCATAAAAAATGATATTTCTCCATGCTTCAGCAATCCAAAGACCATCATCCTTTACCTCGATAAAAAGGTATTTAGCTCCAAGATAGTATGTATCAAGCATCTTAACATAGTGGACATATCCATCTTTTGTTCTATAAACATCTCTTGTGAAGTCAACCTCCGGAGATTTAAGAATCGAAAATATCTTGACAAACTCTATATCGTAGATCGCACTTTTAAAAGACTCATTTCTTGGATACTCTTTTCTCTCATCAAAATAGTGGTGGAGTGTTTTGAGTTTTTTTATCTGATCGTAAGCATAGGTTGAAAGTATGGCTCTTTTGCCTGAAAGCGCAATCTTTTTTTGCGATTCATAATAAAATATAGATATGAGAGCAATAATGCTTGCAACAAGCAAAATATAAATAATGATAAATCTATATAGAGATATCTTCTCACTTTTTAAGAGTGAATTTGTATCCCTGTTTTTTGATGCTCTCAATGGATTCCTTACCAATTACTTTTCTTAGATTTTTAATGTATGTTCGAAGAGCTGTATCGCTTGGTTCCTCATCATAGCCCCAAAGATAATCGTAGATGCTCTCGTGCGATATAATCTCTCCTTTATGTTGCATAAAAAGTTTTAAAAGTTTTGACTCTTTATTGCCGATATTGATACTCTTATTGTCAATGATAAGTTCATTGTTTATGACATTGTATTCGATATGATCGGTGAGCTTGATAGTATCTTTAACTTCATGAAAAAACTCTCTTTTTAGAAGTGTTTCAACCCTAATTAGAAGCTCTTTGAGTGCAAAAGGTTTTCTGATGTAATCGTCACAGCCACTATCAAAGCCTTTTTCTAGATCATCTATGCTATTGAGTGAAGTGATATAAATTGCAGGTGTTTGCACTCCATTGCTTCGCACCTCCTTGAGTACTTCAAATCCATTCATTCCCGGAGTATTCACATCAAGCAACAAAAGATCATATCTCTTTTCATAGAGCATATCTTGCGCTTCTAGTCCATCATAGGCACTTTCGATGCTATATCTTTCAGAAATAAAAAAATCACAGATAGTCTCATTGAGCGTGGTATCATCTTCGAGAAGAAAAAGTTTGATTTTTTCTTTTGACATATAAACTCCATAGATTAATAAAAAGCAAGTATATCATAACTTATTTGATAAGTTTTTTGAGAATGTGTAAAACTAAAAACTCATCTGTTTAAGGTTTTATACCGGCTTGTGCTTTTTTCTTTTTCTCTAAAAGTTTCTTATCTCGAATGATTCTGCTTTTATCTTTTGCAAAAGCTTGCATATCTTCTACTTCATCCATCTCATCAACTATCTCAACACCCAAAAGTGCCTCAAAAACATCTTCTAGCGTGACGATACCGGCAGTTTGTCCATAATTGTCGTGCACTAAAAAAAGATGTGTTTTTCTCTTAACAAATTGATCTATAAGCGTTGAGATTGGGATATTTTCAGAAACTCTGTGGATATCAAGTGCGATATCTTTCATAAGCGTTCCATTTCGCTCCTCAATACTCTCTTCAAGTATCGCTTGGCTCAAAACAAATCCGATGACATTATCGATTGTATCTTCGTAGATTGGGATTCTTGAGTGGATATACATCCTGTCATCTTCTATCGCCTCTTCAACCTTTGTATCGGCACTCAAGGCAAAAACAACACTTCTAGGCGTCATAACATCTTCCGATTTGATATTTTTGAGCTTCAAAAGGTTCTCTATGAGGTGGCTCTCTTTGGAGAGGATTGAGCCCTCTTTTTCTCCCATAGCAACCATTGCCATGATCTCATCTCTAGAGAAATTACCCTCTTTCTCTTTTCCGTTTGATATAAAATTGGTAATGATACCACTAAACCAGACGAGCGGATAGGTCAATCGTATGAGCCATTTGATAAAAAATGCGGAAGGAGAAAGAAGTTTTTTCCAGTACAGTGCGCCTATCGTTTTTGGTATGATCTCAGAGAAATAGAGTATAAGCAGTGTTAGTATAAAAGCTACGAGGGCTTGCCATTTAGAGCCAAAAAGCAACTGTGCTTGTGCACCAACACCTGCTGCACCGATTGTATGTGCAAAAGTATTAACGATGAGTATTGATGATATCGGACGATCAATATTTAATTTTAATTTTTTAAAAACAAAAATCATCCTAAAATCTTTTTTGCAAACTCGAGCGCTTCGCTTGTAGGCTCTTTTCCGTCAATGATTCTTGCTATTTCCGTTATCCGCTCATTGCCGCTTAATATCTTGACCTCACTTTGAGATCCCTGCTTTGTAACAAGAAGATGCTGATCAGCCTTGGAGCTTAGATGTGGCTGGTGGGAGATGGCAAATATTTGATAATCCTTTGAGAGCTGTTTTAGCATCTGCGCAATAGCAATCGACTCATCCCCGCTCACATTTGCATCAATCTCATCAAGGATAAGCACCCCCCTATCTCCTTGTTTGCCCGAAGCAGAAGCAAGAAGTGCTATTTTGAGGCGATTGAACTCACCGCCACTGAGCGTCTCAATCTTGGAGCTCCCAAGGGATAAGTCAAGCGTATCAATCCCGCTCTCCCCTAAGGTATCGCAAGAGAAGAGAAAAGTAGCATGATGAAGTTTGAGCCTCTCAAGATAGCCTCCAAGTATTTTTTCGATATCTTTTGCCTTACTCTGTCTAGTTTGAGATATCTTTTGCGCTTCATCTTGGAGACTATCACGTAAGTGAGCGATCTCTTTGCTGAGTTGTTCTTTGTCGCTTTTGATATGCACAAAGGTCTCTATCTCCTCTTTTTTCTTATGAAGATGCTCTAGGGCCTGTTCTAAAGAGCCATATCTATTTTTAAGGCTTGAGAGCTTCTCAATACGGTCTAATATCTGCTCAATGTCAAGCTCGCCGAGCTCTTCTTGGAGAGATGTGGCATCTTCAATGTTGGCACGAAGTTGATCAAAGGCATCAGCGAAGTAAGTGGTATCTTTATCTAAAAGTCTATGCAGCTCATGCACTTTTGATTCAAGCTCAAAAAGCCCCTCAAGAGAACCCAGAGTATCTTTGATTTTATCAAGTTGCGAGAGTCTGCTTTTTATCTTTAAGAGCTCCTCATCTTCTCCTATTTTAGGGTTGATGCTCTCTATTTTTTCTACCTCAAATTTTGCAAACTCTAAAAACTCATTAGCATTCTGCTCTTTTTGCTTGATTGCCTCAAGCTGCTCTTGAAGCAGGATATATCTCGCGTATTTTTCTCTATAGCCTGCCAAGAGATCACCATATAAGCGATCTTCTTGCATGATAGAGTCATCTAAAATGTTGAGTAGATTCTGAGAGCTAATCGTGCTTTTATCTCGTACGCTTAAATAACGAACATGGTTCCCGAAAAGCTCTTGTAGTCCTCGCTTTGATATAAGTTGATCATTCAAAAAGAAACGGAGTTTATCTTTTTTGATACTTTTTAATATGATATCATCTTCAAACACATAGGCGTCATGAGATAAAGACCTAGGAGGACTCAGGGAGAGTTCACAAAGAGCCGCATAGGAGGGCTGATTGTATCCAAAGCAACCCAGAATGGCACCCATTAAGATGCTCTTGCCTGCACCACTCGGACCGGTAATAACGATAAGAGAATCATTAAAATCAAGCGCAACATTTTCAAAACTTATCAACTCTTTTAGGTGGACTCTTTGTATCATATTTAGCGTCTATCGCCCCAACTTAATTTCTCTCTAAGAACATCAAAGTAGCTGCCTTCAATACTATGAAGCAGTCTTGCACCTCTTTTTGCACCCCTGATGTGGAGTATATCCCCCATTTTTAATTCATAATCATCTTGACCGTCTATAACGGCGATAAGATTATCCTCTCTTGAGCTGAGCTCTATGGTAAAATCAGCAGGGACAACCAAGGGTCTTTGCGTGAGTGAATGCGCAGAGATAGGTGTCATGATAAAGGCTTTTGTTAGAGGGTACATCACCGGACCGCCGGCAGCAAGATTATACGCGGTTGAGCCGGTAGGTGTTGAGACAACAAGTCCATCTCCCCTGTAGGTGTTAAACCACTTCTCATCAATTGCAGCATCGATTTTGACCATTTTGTAGATGTTGGGGCGCGTTAAAACAATATCATTGAGAGCAAAAAAGCTTTTGCTTTTATGCGTTTTACTCTCTATTATCCCCTCCATCATCATTCTCTCATCAATTCTATATTTCCCGGTTCTCAGCCCGTCTAGGAAATTATCAATGTTTGCAACACAGATATCAGTTAAAAAGCCTAGATTTCCCGCATTGATCCCAAGAACAGCTTTTTTGTACTTGTAAGCTCTTCTACTTGATGAGAGGAGCGTTCCATCGCCGCCTAAAGCTACGATAAAATCTGTCTCAGTGCAAAGCGTTTCAAAATCAACCCCCTGCTCACCTACAAGCGTGGCGGATTCATCAAGAAGGATAGGTTCTATATCGTGCGCTATAAATGTCTTTTTAACTTTTTCCCATAGCTCTTTTATGCTCGTATCAGGTCGTAAAACAAATCCGGCTTTTTTTAGACTTTCTAGGTTGTAATTCAATGAAAAATACCTCAAATTTAATTGGCATAGAATACCACAAAAAGACTTTGTGATTGTTTTTCAAATGCTTCTCAATAAATTTTAGATATAATCCCAGCTCATAAAGATATACGTTAAGGATTTAGTTTGAGAACACACTATTGTGCAGATATTCGAGAAGAGCATATCGGTCAAGAAGTAACGGTTGCAGGGTGGGTTATGAGCCGTAGAGATCACGGCGGAGTTATTTTTATCGACCTGAGAGACAATGATGAAATTGTTCAACTCGTTTGTGATCCGGCCGATGATATTGCCTCGCATAAAATAGCAGAAGAAGTCAGAGATCAATTTGTGCTTATAGCAAAAGGATTTGTAAGAGCAAGAGGCGAAGGATTGGAGAATCCAAATCTTAAAACAGGAAAGATCGAGATAGTTACAAAATCCCTCATCATTGAAAATAGATCATTGACTATGCCGTTTGAGCTTGATGATGAACGTGTGAATGAAGAGATAAAACTCAAATATAGATACCTTGATCTCCGATCAAATAGATCTCACAAAATATTTAAACTAAGAAGCAAAGCAACAATAGCTGCTCGAAATTCACTAGATAAACAAGGGTTTTTAGAAGTAGAAACACCTATCTTAACAAAATCGACCCCTGAGGGTGCACGAGACTATCTTGTCCCTAGTCGTGTGCACAGTGGAGAGTTCTATGCCCTCCCCCAATCTCCACAGCTTTTTAAACAACTTTTGATGGTTGCTGGATTTGATAGATATTTTCAGGTAGCAAAATGTTTTAGAGATGAAGATCTCAGAGCTGATAGACAGCCGGAATTTACACAGATAGATGTCGAGATGAGCTTTTGTAAGCAAGAGGATGTTATCGGCATTGCCGAAAAACTTCTTTATGACATATTTAGCGGGTGTGGATTTAATGTACCGGAAACATTTAAGCGCATAACATACAGTGAAGCTATGGAGAAATACGGAAGCGATAAGCCTGATATGCGTTATGATCTTAGTATGGTGGATATGATTGAGAGGATGGGCTCAAGGGACCACTCACAAAATTTTTCACACAAGAGGATATCGATGCGATTATTGCTCGTAGCGAACTTCAAGTCGGCGATGTTGTCTTTTTCGGTGCAGGTGAGAAAAAACTTGTATGGGACTACATGGGTAGATTTAGAGTATTTCTTGCAAACGAAATGGATATCATCCCAAAAGATACGTTTGAGTTTTTATGGGTCGTTGATTTCCCTATGTTTGAAGTTGAAGAGGGACAAACAAAAGCACTGCATCACCCTTTTACCATGCCATGCCTTGATGAAAATGGAGCTATAGCGAATAGAGATGATATAGAAGCAATTGGATCAATTGCTTATGATATCGTACTTAACGGTTATGAGATTGGAGGCGGCTCTATCCGTATCCATAAAGAAGAGATACAGCAAGAGATCTTTAGATTGCTTAATATCGGTGATGAAGAGGCAAATGAGAAGTTTGGTTTCTTGCTTGATGCACTCAAGTTCGGAGCACCGCCGCATGGTGGTTTTGCTCTAGGGCTTGATAGATTGATTATGATTATGAGTGGTACAAGCTCGATAAGAGATGTGATAGCTTTTCCTAAAACACAAAGAGCGCAATGTCTTTTAACGGCTGCGCCGAGTAGCATTGATGAGACTCAGCTTGATGAGCTCTCACTTAGAATTAGAAAATTAAATAAATAATAAGGATAATGGCATGAAAAAACTATTTTTAATTATTGGAGCACCGGGTTCGGGTAAAACTACAGATGCACAGCTTATTGCACAAAGAAATGGAGAGGTTACACACTACTCTACCGGTGATATGTTTAGAGCCGAGATAGGAAGCGGAAGTGAGCGAGGCAAGCTTATCGATAGTTATGTAAGCAAAGGAAATCTTGTGCCTATCGATATCGTTATAGAGACGATTGTTGCAGCAATCAAAAAGGCACCGACTGATGTAATCGTCATAGATGGATATCCAAGAAGTACTGAGCAGATGGTTGAGCTCGATAAATATCTTGAAAATGAAGAGAGTGTTGAGCTTGTAAGTGTAATCGAAGTGAGAGTGAGTGAAGAGGTTGCAAAAGGCAGAATCCTTGGGCGTGCTGCAGAATCAGAAGTAGTAAGAGATGACGATAATGTAGAGGTGTTTTATAATCGCATGAAGGTATATACCGATCCTCTGGACGAAATACAAGATTTTTATATCAAAAAAGGTCTCTTAAAAGTCATCAACGGAGAGCGAACTATTGACGAGATCGTTGATGAGATGGATACATTTGTAAAATCAAATATATAGCTTACCTCTAAAGAGTTTGGCAATTTATTCAATTTTTCACTATTTCTTCATCATTTTTGGTTAAAATAGTAAAAAGACGCAAAGGATTGTTGCATGAGAATCATCGTAAAACTCTTTATGGTACTATCTCTTCTCTTCTCTGCCGGTGCATTTGCCAGTGAAAAAGAGATATTGGAAGCTGAAGCTAATCTTGCTGTTAAAAAATTTAATGACCGCGTTGAAGGTGGAGAAGATTTTTTAAGCAAGGTCAAGGGGTATCTTGTTTTTCCTTCCGTTATGCGAGGAGGATTAGTATTTGGTGGAGAGTTTGGCAGAGGCGTCTTAATAGTCAATAATCAAACGGAAGGCTATTTTAATATGGTCTCAGGATCCGTAGGCTTACAAATAGGTGTTCAAAAGAGAGCTATACTTATAGCTTTTGTAAGTCAACGAGCACTTGATTCATTTCTTGCGACAAATGGCTTTACGGTTGGTGTAGACGGTAGTCTTAACTTTGCAAATTGGGGAACAAGCAGAGATTTAAGCACGGCAATGCTTGGTAGAGATGTTATTGTTTTTGCTTTTGATGAAACGGGCGTTATGGGTGGTGTGTCGGTCGATGGTAGTAAAATCACGCGCATAAACCTCGACTAAAATAAATCCACTCATTATAGAGTGGTAAATCTAAATTAAAGGTCACTCCCCTTTATGAAGTATGCGACAATGGGAACGAAGACTGCCTTACTTATGCTTGCAATGCTGGGCATTATGTCAAATACAGCCATAATAACTTCTATCCCACAATTTGAAGATCTATTTGCAGATGTTAAAAAGATTAATCTGCTTGCAAAGCTTATGATCACTCTCCCCTCACTCATGATAGCGATCAGCTCACCTTTTTTGGGCCATATTATCTATAAGACCTCTGTGATTAAAAGTGCTATTGTTGCCCTGCTCTTTTTTGCACTTTTTGGAACGGCGGGACTCTATCTTGATGATATTTACTCTCTTTTAATTTCAAGGCTACTTCTTGGTATTGCAATCGCCATTCTTATGATTGTAACCACTACACTTATCGGTGCATACTTTAAACATGAAGCACGATATAAATTTATGGGATTTCAAAACTCTTTTGTCTCCATAGGGGGTGTTCTTTTTATCACATGTGGAGGATTTCTTAGTGATATAGATTGGAGATATCCTTTTGGGCTCTATTGCATCAGTGTTTTTATGCTTCCCTTTGTGATTAAAAATATTGATGAGCCTAAAGATATCGAAGAACCAACTTGCGAAATAAATATCTCCGGAAATCTTCTTTTTGTCTATTTTTTAGGCTTCTTGTTAATGATGGTATTTTATACTCTTCCTACGCAATTTAAGTGCGCCCGTTGTGGGCTTTGGTGGTGGACTTTTGATGACAACAACAACATCTTGGGTGCTTGATCTTGCGCACTACTCTGAGCGTACTAAAGCATCAGGCTATCTTACTTCAGCGATTTTTAGTGGACAATTTGTCTCGCCGATTCTCTTTCACCCGCTTGTATCATTTTTAGGATTGCAGTACTTCTTTTTATCACTTGGCATATTTATAGGTATTATCATCGCTGTATCAAAAATTTTAAAATGATTTTATCTATCGATATATTTTGCTATATCACTGTAGAGCATGTCAAGAACGACAAAAAGTGCCTTCTCATAAGATGATGTTAATGCCAGATGCTTTTTAAAATATATAATTTTACTTTTGTTATTACTTGTATAGTATCTCGCTTTTAATATTATCTCTTCATCTACAAGAGAGAGAGACTCGATAGAGAGTACCAACCTCTTAGCCGGCTCTTTGTAAAAACCCCACGGATAAGATGCGATTTTTGCTTGCGGATAACTCTTGCGAAGATATGCAACCAATGAAGCTTGCAAGGTCTCATCAAATGGTTCAATCCAACGCTTATTTGCAATATTTTTTACATCCCCATCTCTATCAAGATAAGTAAACTTTTTGCTCATAAGATAAGCAGGCATTGTAGGCTTTTCAACCCCAAGGCTCATCTTGGCATTTGATTTATGTTGCGGCTCCAAATCAAGTGCTTTATACTCTAGGTTTCTTTCTGCACAACCAAGAAAAAAGAGTGATACGGTTATCAAAATGAAAAATCTCATTCCCCGCCTCCAAATATCAGCGCATTTGGTTTTTCATCAAGATGTATCAGGAGTTTTTTTGCCTCATTTGAAGTTTGTGTAATCTCTCGCATCATATCTGTCATCTGTTTAGCAAAGATAGAATCTTCACCATAATGTTTTGCCATCCTATCAATGCTTTTAACTGCACTGTTTAAAGAGCTCATTAGATTATCCTCCTGTGCTTCAAGCGGAGGAAGCCTATAGCACTCATTCTCCATTTTTGCAAGCACAACGCGCTTGGCTCCTTTTTTCTTTTTGAGCTCTATAAAACTTCTATTGGTGATAGGATCGGTAACACTTAGATAGGCTCTAAGACCACCTTTAATAGCATCACTAAAATTATCAAGACCACTCTTTTGAGAGAGTGAAGGATCATGAAAAAACCCAAGATCAATAAGGAGGCGAATATCAGTAAAAATCTTTTGGCTCTTGGCATCATATGTTGATGTGAGCGAGACTATCTTTCCAACATCAAAACCTTGAAATTTAATCGAAGAGCCTCTCGCAAGAGAGCCTATAGGACCATCGGTACTGAGCGTAAACTCTTGTATATTTTTATTCATAGCTTTTTGAGCAATCAAGTTTTGATCTTGATCTTTGCTTGATCTAAGCTCAAACACATAACTATCTAGCTCCTCTTTTGATGCTTTTGTTTTTGAAGCAGAAAAAGAGATAGCTCCTTGAATCAGTGTGCTTAATGGGGATACAGAAAGGCTGATACTATTACCTTTGAATTGATTGGAGCATCTTCATTTTTTATCGCGTCCATATTGATATATGTGCCCGTAAGAAGTGTATCGAGCCCGCTTATCCCGGAATATCCAACATGAGGACGCACAATCCAAAATCTCGTTTTTTTATTGAGAAAAAACTCTACCTCTCTATCCATTTGCGCCGTAACGATGACACCGTTACCATCATCTTTTAGCCGTATATGCTTTACAACCCCGACTGGAATGTCTTTATAGCGTATTTGGCTCTCACCCGCTTTGAGACCACTATTTTCCTTGAATTCTATCTCTATTTTTGAGCCAAGATCGGCATAATATTGATAGGCGAGCCAAAGTGCTATAAAAAGTGCAATAATCGGGACAATCCATATAGAGGTTAAGAAATCAAATTTATTTTTCTTATCTGGTTTTGCTATCTCGTGAGTCACCCTACCCCTCCTTCTGTTTTTCGATAGAACCTATATCAAAACTTTGTGCCGCTAGAAGTGTAAAAAATACACTCAAAGCAAATGCTGTTGCTGCATTTCCTGCGATAATCTCAACACTTTTAAGATGAATAAGCGAAGCTAGAATTGCTACAACAAATACATCAATCATCGACCATGGTCCGATGATCTCCGCAAGATAAAACATATTCTTTTTTGTACTATTGCTTACCTCTTGTTTTGGATACTTTGCATTAATAATCAGATACAATAGTATCACAAATTTTACAATAGGCACAAATATCGAAGCAAAAAGTATGATAAGAGATATAGGATAAGAGCCCTGTTGCCAAAGCAGTATGACCCCTCCTAGTATAGTACTGCTAGTTTCATGCCCAAAATTCTTTGTAATCATCATTGGATAGATATTTGCAGGGATATAGGCGATAATTGCAGTAATCAGAAAGGCTACACTCTTCTCATTTTTAAAATACTTGTAGCTATAGAGCGATGAGTGGCATCTACGGCACTTTGTCAATCTACCCCTATCGTAGTTGACCGCCTCGCACAGCGGACACCTCAGAAGATCCTCTTTGCTTTCGAAAATTTTGTTACTCATCTTCAAAAACTTTTTGATAATTAAACCAAAGCGTATGCATAGGCATCACTCTAGTGATATAGAGATCGATTATAACAAATGCGACGAGTGAGAAAAATGCTATGCCTATATTGATCTGTACAAAACCTATAAGCTTCACAAGGGCGACAAGGATACTGATGAGAAATATATCGCTCATATGCCATGGAAGGATATAGCCTAAAAATATAAGAAGTTTTCTAGCTAGCTCTTTTTCTCTTTTAAAATAGATCAATCCAAAAAGCATGATATGAATCATAACGATAACAATCGGAGAGATAAATATCAATACAGACACCATGAGCGCAACAAACCAAAAACCTTCACTAGAAAGAGTAACCATTGTCTTAAATATCGTGACATACTGCTCACTGCCTAAAAAATCGATTTGAACAAGTGGAAAAAAATTTGTTAAAATTAAAAATATCATAGAAGCAAGAGAGAGCGCAAAAGCTTTTTTAATGCTATCTTTATCACAACTATAAAGAGTAGTACCACAATAGGAACACGTAGCAATTTCTCCATGCTCAAGTTGCTCTACTTCATGAATTTTATGACATTTTTTGCAAATTATAAGCTTATCGAGCTCTCTATCTGTTATCATAATGCCATTATATCAAATAAATTAAAGAGCACACATGAAGATACTTTCACTTGGCAAAGCTATAAAACACGATCTTCTAGAGATTGATTATATCGACGATATAGACGAGATAGACTCGCTCAAAGAGTACGATTACCTTATCGTAAAAGGCGGTGATGGTGCCATAAGACGCTCTGTTGCGAAAGCTTATGCTAAAGATATGCCCCCGCTTATCGTCGATGCAAGCGGCTCTTTTAATGTGATTGCAAAATACTATAAATTGCCAAAAATTGAGACGATACTTGATGATATAGTACAAAAAAAGACGAAGACTCAAAAGCATCGACTCAAAAAGCTCAACGATGAGATATTTCTTTTTAGTGCCGGCAACATGGGCGATGTACAGCATATCGCTGTTTCGGAAAATCTGAGATCAGGATACCTAAAAGACGGCGTAGGTAAATATCTGATTGCATTTATATTTTTGTTGCCTCTGCACATTTTTACAACACCGTGGATGCTTTTCGTTAAAGATAGATTTTTTATCTTTGACTTGCTCCCTTTTTTAAAAAGAGTCGGCAATTTTTATGGAGAGTTGAAAAAACCTATCAAAAGGGAACTCAGTAGTGAGTATAATTTTGTAGAATTAGACGGGGATATCGTTGTGATTAAAACTAAAGATATACACATAGAAGTGATTGATTACATCAATATTGTATCATATCGTTAAGTGTCTCGTAAAACGCCTCCACTCTTTGATCTACACGTATAATTTTATCGAGATAGTTTTCAAAATTTGCACCGTTAAAATCGATATAAAGTCCATCAATATTTGTAGCTCTTGATATCGCAACATAAAATTGACTCGGAGCAAAAATGCGATCAACATTGCACACAAGTGAGTCTATACTCATCCCTTGCGCTTTGTGTATGGTAATCGCGTAAGCAAGCTTGATAGGAAATTGAGAAAAGATTGCTACAGCTGCTTGTTTGATCTCGCCACTACTATCTATGGTGATCTCACTCAACTCAAAATCATGCCGCTCGACGCGTACAAAAACATCGTCTTTTGCTACGATGATGCAATCCTCTTCTATGCTGTGTACAACGCCTCTATCACCATTGATAAATTTCCCCCATTTGTTAACACAAAAGAGGATCGGTGAACCTTTTTTTATCTTGAGTGACTCACTGACAGGGAGGTTTTTTATCCAACTCTCTAGCCTTTTTTCATGAACTTTAGTTTTTGTATCTATCGATGCTACAAAAGTATATTCGAGTGCATTAAGTGCATTGAGCATCTTGGCATTGATATTTTCAGCTTGTGCGTTTGTTCCATAGAGGTGTGTGTAGAGGCTGTTTTCGCTTGGAAATGATTTTTGCTCTAAATGATTAAGTGTCGAGCGTACATCATTATCGCAAATTCCTTGACGAATTTTAGAGAGTATCTGTGTAAAACGTGCATCATTATTTCTATGCATCGTCGTGAGTTCGATATTGAGAGGTGCTATCTTTTTCCAAGAGCTCGACTCAAAAGCATAGAGCAACTCACCAAAAAGTGCACCGTTTGATGCAACAACGGGCGGAAGTTGATAGAAATCGCCCACAAGCAAGAGTCTTCCGCGAAATCCCATGGATTCTAGTCGATAGACAATCATATCAAAAAGTGCCGCACTTACCATCGATATCTCATCTATGATGATTAAATCAGCCGCGCTTATGATCTTTTTGAGCTCCTTGAGCCTCGATTTACTTCTTTTATCGTTGTGGACCAACTCTTCGAGCGAAGCACTAATCCCAAAGATAAAAAAACTGTGGATGGTAACTCCGCCTATATTAACAGCGCTCACGCCTGTTGAGCCTAATGCGATGACAGATTTATCATTTGAGCGAAAATGGCTGATAATCTCATTTGTGATATAACTCTTGCCGACTCCCGCGCCACCTGTTAAAAAAAGATGGTTATCTTCCATAAGAGCTATAATCTTCTCTTTCAATATCTGCCTTTAAATTCTTTTGCATTAGAACCCTCTGGATAGCTAGAGATGTTCAGAAGGTTCTATTATAATTGCTTCTCTTTAAAAAAGAGTGAAACTTTACTATAATATCCAAAAAGGAGCTCTATGGTCTTCAAAGATATCAATAGATTTAAAAATCTCTCAATCAAAGAGACAGAAGCGCTCTTTGGCGATAAACAAAAAAACAAAACGCTGCATCCAAAAAGAGGCGCAAATATGATGCTCAATCCTCTTAAACTTGAGCATCTCAATAGGCTTGACGAGCTTGAAGCCGATATGATAACTATTAATCTCGAAGATGCAATCGCCCCACAAAGAAAGGAGGAGGCGCTCTATAACACAGCACTCTTCTTATCGCACCTGGAAAGCTCGAAAAGCTTTATTATTATTCGCACCAATGAGCTAAGAAACGGTGGCGCAAAAGAGATTAAATTTTTAAATAACTTTGGGTTTGATGCTATCCGTTTACCAAAAGTACACAGAAGCGATGATGTGGCCAAAACGCTTGAGATATTAGATAGCAGTAAAGAGCTCCATCTCTCGCTAGAGACCAAAGAGGCCTTTGCCGATATAGGCTCACTCAAGATTGACCCGCAAGTCACGACACTCAATCTGGGCATCCTTGATCTTTTGGCTTCACTTGATATCTCCCAAGAGAGACTCAAGCTTGAGAACCCGACTATCGACTATATCCTCTCAAAATTTCTCATCGAATCAAAAAGTGTTGATTTCCACCCTATCTCTTTTATGTTTCAAGACTACAATGACACCGATACGTTTAGAGCATGGTGCCAAAAAGAGCGACTTCTTGGGTATGAATCCAAAGCCTGCATGGGACCAAAACAGGTGGAGATAGCCAAAGAGGTATTTGCGCCCTCCTGCGATGAACTACAAAGAGCCGCAAAGATCAAAGAGCTATTTGAGGCAAGTGCTAAAAAAGGAATCAATGGATTTATGGATGAGACATATGGCTTCATAGATGAGCCTATCTATAAAGATGCGATAGGTTTGATTGCGAAATATACTTGATTATCTACAAGCAGAATTCTATTATAATAATAAAAAACTATAGGAAACTCAATGACGATATATGATCTCAAGCCAAAATTTCAAGCACTTCTCAGACCGATTGTAAAAAAACTTTATGAAAAAGGTATTTCGCCAAATCAGGTCACTATCGCAGCACTTATACTCTCTTTTATCGGCGGTTTTTTTGTATTGTTAGCGCAAAAAAATCATACGCTCTTACTCATCATCCCTTTTATTATGTTTATTCGTATGGCACTCAATGCAATCGATGGTATCTTGGCAAAAGAGCATAACCTCACCTCCGACAAAGGAGCTGTGCTCAATGAGCTAGGCGATGTACTCTCTGATGTATTGCTTTATCTACCGTTTATCTTTATCCTAAACCCCTTTATCGTTATCGCTTTTATCATACTCTCTATCTTGAGTGAATTTATCGGCGTGCTCTATTGGGCCGTATATAATGAGCGAAGATACAATGGTCCTATGGGGAAAAGCGATAGAGCTTTCGTGATCGGCTTTATATCATTAATCGTTGCTCTTTTTAGCAACGCTCTGTTCTTTTCAAACATCATACTTTCTCTCGCCCTTTTTCTCCTGCTACTAACGCTCTACAATAGGATTAAGTTGTGAGCATCTTAGAGCCTAAGATTTACGCGACCCTACTATTGCTCTATGCGATACTGGTTTTTGCTTTTATCATATATAAACTACTAGCAAGAAGAGATGGCAAAGACTACACAGAGCTTAGAGCGAGGATAGTATCGTGGTTTTATATGATTACTATCTTTGCGCTTGGTGTTTATCTCAACGATATAGTAGGCATAATCTTTCTAGCGCTTATAAGCTATCTCGCATTCAAAGAGTATGTATCGCTTATCCCAACACGCATCATCGATAGAAGAATCATATTTTACGGCTATCTCTTTATCATCCCTCAATACTACTTTGCCTATACGCAGTGGTATGAGATGTATATCATCACTATACCTGTTTATCTCTTTCTCTTTTTGCCGTTTCGCCAGATATGGATAGGTGAAACAGAAGGTTTCATCGGGAATACAAGCAAAGTATATTGGGGTGCTATGCTCTTTATATTTGCGTTGAGTCATAGTGCATTCCTCTATAAGATAGAACCGACAGAGGGCATAACCGGCTCTATGATGCTCTTGTATCTTCTCTTTTTAACCGAGATCAATGATGTCTTCCAATACATATGCGGGAAAAGTTTTGGCAAGAGAAAGATCGTTCCAAAAGTCAGTCCAAATAAAACACTGGAGGGATTTCTAGGTGCACTAGTACTTACAACTATAATGGCAATCGCTCTCTCATACCTCACTCCATTTACTCTTTGGGAGTCTATCGCTGCCGGGATTATCATATCCTCAGGAGGTTTTATCGGAGATGTTGTTGTCTCAATGGTCAAACGCGATGTTGGTGTCAAAGACTCCGGCAACTTAATAGCAGGTCATGGTGGTATACTCGATAGACTTGATAGTCTCACATACACGGCACCTCTATTTTTTCATTTTATATACTATCTCTACTACTGATGATGTTAAAAAGTCTCTTTTTCACCTTTATAGTCAAACCTGTTATTATCCTCATCACCGGTATATCGATAAAAAATCCTCAAAATCTACCAAAAAGTGGACAATTTATCATCATTGCAAATCACAATAGTCATCTTGATATTATGGCAATCATGTCGCTCTTTGATAGCACTATGATACGAAAAGTGCGCCCCGTTGCTGCGAGTGACTATTTTTTTAAAAACAGAATTCTCAAATGGATATCGATTCACCTTATCGATATCGTGCCATTAGATAGAAGCATAAAACACACTCACAGTACGCATCCTTTGCAACCGGTCTACGATGCACTTGACCAAGGTGACTCGCTTATCATCTTTCCAGAGGGCAGCAGAGGCGATCCTGAGAAGCTGGGACGATTTAAAAATGGCATAGGACATTTAGCAAAAAAATACCAAAATATTGATATCATACCTATTGTTTTGGAAGAGACAGGAAAATGTCTACCCAAAAATGAGGCACTCTTGGTGCCCTTTATTATCAAAGCCGAGATCAAAAAGCCGATGAGATTTAAAAACTACTCCTTGGAGATACAAGATTTTGTATTGAAACTTGAGGAAAATTTCAAAAAAGGATGATCATGTCAACTACAAAAAAATTTTTAGGATATCAAAAGAGAGAGCTGCAATCACGCATATGGAAAAACAAAACAAAACATAACGGCAAAGTTATAGTTCTACTCCATAGAGGTCATGAACATTCGGAAAGACTCGATGAAGTAGCCAATTATGCTCCTTTTAATGCTTATAAAAAATATGCATACGACTATAGAGGTCACGGATATGAAAAGGGTGAGCCTTGCTATGATTTTATGGATTTAGTCAGAGATTTAGACTGCTTTATACAGTTTGTTCAAAAAGATGCAAAAGTAGCCATAGAAGATATCTTCATCATAGCAAACTCTGTTGCCGGGGTTGTTGCCTCTACTTGGTTGCATGACTACGCTCCAAAAATTGCCGGAGCAGCTCTCGTAGCTCCGGCTTTTAAAATCAAGCTCTATATACCACTTGCAAAACAGGGACTCGATCTTGCCGTCAAATTCAAACCAAAAATGCATATCAAATCTTATGTAAAATCCAAATTTTTAACTCACGATAAAAAAGAGCAAAAACGATACAATACCGATCCGCTTATCACACCCGATATACCCGCAAAACAGCTCACAACACTTCTGGATACTGCAAAAAGAGTTGTCGAGGATGCTGCTGCTATTACTACCCCCCTACTCGTTCTAAGTGCAACAAAAGATTATGTAGTTGAGAGTAAAGTTCAGGGGGATTTCTTTGCAAATCTCTCCTCGCCACATAAGAAGTTTGTTCAACTAGATGGCTTTTTTCATGGTGTGTTGTATGAGAGCAAAAAAGATATTGCACTCCAAGAGATCGATACATTTATGAAAAGTTGCTTTAGATCACGCCGCAAACCAAACATTGATGACCTCATAACATATACACAAAACGAGAGAGACAAGATTGCTTACGGCACACTTCCGCTCTGTCTAGAGACTTCTTTCTTTATACAAAGAAGCTATATAAACTATCTCGGATCGCTTAGTGAGGGGATTAAAGTAGGGAAAAAATATGGTTTTGATTCCGGTGTGACGCTTGATTATGTCTATAGAAACAGACCTAGAGGCAGATACTATATAGGTGAGTTCGCCGATAAGGTCTATCTAAACTCCATCGGTTGGAAAGGTATACGACAAAGAAAGGTAAATCTTGAGACGCTTATGGTTGAAGCAATCGATGAGATAAAGTGGCAAAAAAGAGATGTTAAGGTCATGGATATCGCAGGAGGACCCGCCAAGTATCTCATAGAGATGGCAAGAAAATATCCGAAGATTGATATATTGGTTCGAGACTACCAAGAGCAAAATATCGAACGAGGAGAAAAGCACGCTAGAAGATATGCGCTCAAAAACATACGATATGCGCAGTGCGATGCTTTTGATCCGAAAAGCTACCAAGAGCAGGCGTTTGAGCCAAATATCATCATCATCTCCGGAGTTTTCGAGCTCTTTGGCGATAATGCCACGATACAAAAAGCGATTGAGGGTGCTAGCAAGATGCTTAAAAGCGGTGATATCCTGATCTATACCAATCAGCCTTGGCATCCACAGCTCACACAGATAGCCAATGTTCTTGGCAATCACCAAGGCAAGAAATGGATTATGCGAAGAAGAACACAGTGCGAGATGGATGCACTTTTTGAAAAAAGTGGATTTAGAAAAGAGTCTATGCTGATTGATGATTATGGTATCTTTACCGTAACAAAGGCATACAAGATATGATGTACCATTTTCGGCATAAACTCTATGCTGCTGCTAGCATAAAAGAGCGTTTTGTCTGGGTTTTGTATCTAGGGATTCTTTTTTTCTTGCTTTATGGAAGTGCCAATCAATTTGCCAGTTTAAGTGCGCCACATCCAAGTATTGTCTTTTCTTGGGAGAGCAAGATACCTTTTTTAGACATCTTTATATTTCCCTATATGTCATCCGATATTCTCTTTGTCATAGCCCTGATGCTCCCACAAAAGAGGTTTGAGCTTAGAGTGCTTTCTGCAAGAATCGCCATAGCAATAGCGATCTCTTGTCTTCTTTTTGTCATTTTTCCTCTAGGTTTCTCTTTTGAGAAACCAACACCTACACATTATGTGTGGCTTTTTGATCTTTTGAGTGCCGATCTACCATACAATCAATTACCCTCTTTGCACATAAGTTTAGCGATCATCATTTGGGACTCTATGCGAAGAAATATCGCCTCACCTATCGTTAAAGGTCTTCTATTTTCTTGGATTGTTCTTATAGGGCTCTCAACGCTCTTTGTTTATCAGCATCATTTTATCGATCTGCCAATAGGTGCTCTTGTCGGGATAGCGTGTATTGCGCTTGTGCCGTATAAAAAATATACTAAGATTACTGAAAAATTTATGACACCTAGACACCTTAAGATGGCTCTCTATTATATAGGTGCAGCCACCCTCTTTGTGATCATAGCTTTTATGTTATCTAATCTCTTTTCTTTACCATTTATCTATCTCTTCTTCTCTATGTTTGTATTGAGCATCGTCTATGCCTTTGGTTTTGAGTCCATACTAAGTGATCAGAGATTTTTTATCCTTTTTCTCCCTTATTTTATCGGCAATCATATCTCTTGGCTCTATTATAAAAAACATCTTCCGCTTATTTCAAAATTTGAAAACAATCTCTTTTTTGGCAGATATCCGACAAAAGACGAGTACCATCTACTTAAAAACAATTACAATATAGATTTTTTTATCAACCTCGCAAGTGATATGAAATTTAACAAATACTATAAACCTGACATCACTTTTGACCTGCTTGATATGACCATTCAAAATCCACAAAAACTCGATGAGATATATAGATTTATGAAAGCAAACAAAGATAAAAAGATATTTGTCCACTGTAAATTTGGGCTTTCCCGTACGATAATTTCACTCATTTACTATCTAAAAAGAGAGAAAAATATGGCGTGTGAATCGGTAACCAAAGAGATGAAAAAGATAAAATCAGGCTATGAAATGAAAAAATATATGAAAGTAAATTGCGCACTTATAGATGCACATATATTTAAAAATTAAAAAAAGTTAATTGGTTTAAGGCGTATTTGCGGCCGAGATAAAGTTATCTTGGTCGCAAATAAAGAAAATTTAATGATTGGAGATTTTACTCCACAACCTCTTCTTCTGATTTTTTTGAGCCGGCATTAAAGAGAAGAAATCCGACTATCAATTCGATATAAGATGTATATCTCCATACCATTTCAGGTAAATTTACGTGAAGAAAATCAGTCCATAAGTCAAAACCCATATAGCTTCCGCCAAAATCTATAAGCCCTATGGCTATAAGAATTATCCCGATAATTTTCATACAATTTTCCTTTTTGTTGTGTTTTGATTGAAGCTTTATGCAAATTATCTAAGATATTACAAAGAGTTCATCAGTCAAAATAATAGTATTTTATTGTTTTAAAAAAGATTAATAATCTCAGAGAACTTCATCATTTCTTGATCCGGTTTTGCGGAGTATAAGATACCCTAACAATAACTCAACGCATGCAGAGTGTCGCCATGCAATATCTGGCAGTTGCAGATGAAAAAAATCAAGCCAAAAATCATACTGTATAAAATCAGCGATTCCAATGATTATAAGAATTATTCCAATTATCTGCATATATATTTCTCCCTCAAATATCGTAGGTTAAAAACTAATCTAAAAAAGCCAATAAAGAAGCAGCTACTGCCACATTGAGTGACTCAACACCTCTTTGCATCGGTATGATGATGCGATGATCACTCAAAGCCTCGATCGGCTCACTCACGCCCCTGCTTTCATTGCCGACAACAAAAATGCTCTTTGCATCATACTCAATCTCCTTATAGCTTTTGGTGGCTTGCAAGCTCATCGTATAGACCTTTGCACCTTGCGATTGAAGCATCTTTAGTGACATACCAAGATCATCGACTCTTAGGATTGGCATCTTAAAAAGTGTGCCTGCACTTGCTTTGATAACCAAAGAGCCAAGTGCTGTATTTCCCTTTTTTGCCAAAAGAATAGCATCTATATTCCCTGCGCATGCACTGCGTATGATGAGTCCCAGATTTTGAGGATTTTCTACACCGTCAACTGCCAAGATTCTATAACTATCATGCGTCTGTAAAAAAGTTGCAATATCCATAAAACTTTGCATCTCTATATCCAGAGCGACACCTTGGTCTTGTTTGGCATTTTTAGAGATTCTTGAGAGCTCATTTTTATCGTGAAAGAGTATCTCCGCTCCTCTTTTGGTAGCCATTTTTTTGAGTCTATCAATGATCTCTATCGGCTTATTTGATGTTGAGAGGTGGAGTCTAAAGGGATGTGTATTGGAATCAAGAAGCGCTTCATATACGGCGTTTCTACCGTATATTGTCAGCATTTTTTCAAAAAGAGCTCGCTTTTGCGTGTACTCTTTGGAGTCACTCAATTAAGACTCACCGTTCCAAGCAAGTTTTGCTTTGCCGTTTTCATCTTCAACAGTTGCAGGCATACCCATGATGTTATAACCACAATCAACATAGTGTATCTCACCTGTCACGCCACTACTTAGATCACTGAGTAGATACATACCGCTATTGCCTACTTGGTGTATGGTGACATTTTGCTTGAGTGGTGCATGTGCCGCATTCCATTTGAGCATAAAGCTAAAATCATCAATCCCGGCAGCTGCCAATGTCTTGATAGGGCCTGCACTGATAGCATTAACTCTGATGCCATCTTTGCCAAAGTCTTCAGCGAGATATTTGACAGTCATCTCAAGTGCAGCTTTTGCTACACCCATAAGGTTATAATTTGGGATATACTGCACGCCACCGAGATAAGTGAGTGTGAGAATGGAAGCATTATCAGAGAGGATTGGTTTGAGCTCTTTTGCTACCTCAATGAGAGAAAATACCGAGATATCCATAGCGATATTAAATGACTCTTTTGATATGTCGGAAAATCTACCCTCTAAACCCTCTTTTGGAGCAAACGCAATCGAATGAACGATGAAGTCTATCTTGCCAAAATCTTTCTCCAAAGATGCTCTGAGCGCTTTGATCTCTTCGGGTTTGCTCACATCACAAGGGTAAAGTCTCCCATCACATTCAAGATCATCTGCAATTGGAGCTAATTTTTGTTCAAATCTTTCATTCAAGAATGTAATCGCCATTTGCGCACCCTGCTCTCTACACGCATTTGCTATACCAAAAGCAATCGATTTTTTATTTGCAATGCCAAGAACGATACCTTTTTTGCCCTCCATTAACATATCTCTCTCCTCTGTATGATTTTAAATGATATTCTAGCATTTTTGAGTTACAATTTAAAGTAAATTTACCTTAAATAGACAAAAAGCAGATGAAAAATATAATTTGTATAGACACAGGCGGTACTTTTAATAAGATATATGACACAAAGAGCGGTATGCTTGATGTCGATAAAGATTCAAATGCCACTAAGCATATCTTTGAAAAATGGCTTGGTAAATTTGAGCTTATCTCCATCATTGGAAAAGATAGTTTGGATTTTACCAAAAACGATAGAGAGCTTCTTCTTGAAACTATCAGATCAACACCAATCACTTCAAGCATCATAGTCATTCACGGGACAGATACTATGGATATCAGTGCTACGTATGTCTCAGATGCCGATCTGCCACAGACGATTATCTTCACGGGCGCTATGACTCCATTTAGCATAGAGCCCATAGAAGCGACTGCAAATCTTGCAAGTGCGATTGGTTTTGGGGCATCACAGCATGAAAATGGGGTCTTTATTGCCATAAATGGACTCTTTGGCAAATACACCGATATCAAAAAAGACAAAGAGCGCGCCTGTTTTATGCAAATAAAATAATCATATGTTATAATCTATGCTTTAAGAATTTTTAAGAAAGGATTATAAAATGCGTATATCCACCATAACACTATCACTTATTGCACTTTTTTTAATAACCGGATGTTCCGATATCAGCCAACCTCTTTATCAAAAACCAACGCCGGAAGTCAAAGTTGAAAAACCAATCTACGAAAAGCCGACTCCTGAAAAAGAGATTCTCTTCAATCAAAAGCTACAAGAGGTTGCTGCTCTGATCCCTCAAGATCCACTTTACGAGAAGATGAATCTTGATACTCCGGAGAAAAAAGAGTGGTTTAAAACATTGACTTATAGACTTTGGGATAGACAGATAACGAGATATCAATTTGTCTCTGAGGGGCTGTCAAAATTTCCGCTCAATAAGTATGAATTTAACTTTATAGTAAAAGCATTACAAAAATAAGACAAATTTTATCTTATTTTATAAAATTTTGTGTTATAATGGCTCCATATAAAAAAATAAGGAGATAAAATGCCAAAGATAAATAAATATGTAGATATCGACACCGTCGAGAGAGAAGCAAAAAAAGACCTCATTGATAGACACTCGCCTTTCATCCACTGTAGTGATAGTGCAAAGGCAGGAGAGCCGTTTGAAGTGACGGTAAAAATGGGAAATGAATACACACACCCTGATGATTTTGATCACTTTATAGAATCGGTTGCGCTTTATAACGGTGAGACACTTTTAGCAAAAGCGACTTATGTTCCCGGAACATTAGGCAATGTAAAAGCACATAATACAACAACTTTTACGATCATTCCAACAGGAAGCAAACTCAACCTTGTGGCTCATGGATACTGTACAAAACACGGCATCTGGGAAGGCACACCTAAAGAGGTAACAGTAGAAGCATAAGCTTCTCTCCTCTTTTCTACTACCAATCAATCCAAACTCTTTTCTTTTACTGACATCCTAAAAAGTTTATCAAACAAACACAAGTATAAATCTTATGGTTTTAAAAGGTATTTTTTGTATGGATTTTTGGTGAATTAATGCAGATATTCAAGGCATATGCCTTGAATATGGAGATTTTTAAGAGTCTAGAAATTATATCTAGCAACAACTCTTATAAGAGTATTAGTCATGTCATCATGAGTGTCTGGGTCAATGTTTTGATGTACTACACCGGCAGTAAGATCAAGATCACCAAGAACTACATTATATGCAATAGCACCTTCATAGAATTTAGAATTACTAACCCAAGCATGATCACCGATATCAGAGTAATCAGCAAATGCGATTAAAGTACCGACAGGAAGTGCCATGCTACCATTCAAGCTTACAGTTGTAGCATCAACAAAGTTGAAGAGAGCATTTGATCCTAGTGGAGAACATGTATAAAGAGCATTTTCGCCAAATACTCCATTTACCTCGCCTAGGCCATATGGATTAACCAAGTTAGTTATACCGATACCGCCATCATTTACCCAAGTAAGAGCTGCACCAACTGTTACAGGATCAAATTTAGCACCAAATTTAGCACCGACAGCATATGTATCTTCATGACCTACAAAAGCATCACTTGTGTAATAACCACCTTGAACACCGATGTTAAAGTCACTGACATTAAAGCCTGCATCTACCCATAAAGCCATAAGATCTTCACCGCTATTAGCTACATCCGGAAGATAGTAAGCTGTACCTGTTACATTGAAAGCATCAGCATACGCAGCAGTCAACATATAAGCACCATCATCACCTAAAACTTCTATGCCTGCTCCCTCGTTAAAGTCACCAAGATCTCTATGAGAATTTGCACTTCTTACCCATGCACCAACTAAAGTTGTGTTAGGGATGTCACTATTTACAACCAATGCAGCTTCAAAAGTATTGGCAAATACATTCCAGCTTTCAGAGAATGCTAGAGGAGAAAGTGCTTTTGGAAGCTCTTGTCTACC
>JARROQ010000016.1:0-24717 GCA_037383745.1 Sulfurovaceae bacterium | reverse complement strand
AAAAAATAGAGAGAAGTGGCTACACACTAAAAAGTGTGCCGCCTTTTTGTACGCCCTCAAGCAGAAAGCTCTTCACATCAGTAAGATCAAATCCACTCGCTAAAAACATACTCTTATCTCTTTTGAGAAGAAATTGTGCGGATTGCAATTTGGTGACGATCCCGCCTGTAGCAAATTCGCTACTTGGCTTGCATGTTTGCTCTAAGAGCTCTTTGTCGATAAAAGAGTGTCTCTTAAATGCTTTTGCATCGCTATGTTCTCTTGGGTCTTTGTCATAATAAGCATCGATATCAGAGAGAATCACAAGCATATCAGCATCAAAATAGTAAGTCGTATGCGCAGAGAGTCTATCATTATCACCGAAGACGAGCTCTTCTGTTGCCGTGACATCGTTTTCGTTGATGATAGGCACGACCTTATTGGCAAGTAAAACTTCTATGGCAGCCTTGGCATGTTTCGTTCTCTTTCTCGAATCAAAATCAGAAGCACTTAAAAGCACTTGTGAGCAGAGCATATCAAATCTTTCAAACTTATCTTGATACATCTTAAGCAAGAGTGGTTGCCCGATAGCAGCCAGTGCTTGTTTATTTGGAATGAGTGATTTATCGAGCTTGAGTTTTGAGTATCCGCTCGAGACTGCACCGGAACTGACAACGATAACATCCTTACCGCTCTTTTGTACTTGAGCCACGAGCTCAACAAGCGCGAGCATCCGCTCTTTTGATACCTCTCCTGCTTCATTTAGAACATGTGATCCGACTTTTATCACTACTCTTTTCATTTTACTTCCTTGCTCTCTTTTATCACTGTTTGCAATACAAATTTTAACGCTTCACTGTTGATATGCGATACTGATGATATCGGCAATACAAATCTCGGCATGCTCTCATCTTCTGCTCCATAAGAGTAATAGTTCGCATCAACACCAAATCGTTCCAATAGTTTGTTTTGTTTTATCCCTATATGAGATAGAAACTGCTCTATCATCACATTGGCTTGATCGGATTCCATGGAATCCACCTTTGTCACTGCGATACCGTATCTTTTGACTGAAGTAAAGTATTTGCCAAGCTCACCCAGCAATGAATCATACTGATAACTCATCTCTCTATAGTTGCTGATATCTATCATTATCAAAAAGAAATTGGTACGCTCAATATGCTTCAAGAACTCAAGCCCAAGCCCTTTCCCTTCGCTTGCTCCCTCAATGATACCCGGGATATCTGCCATGACGAAAGAGTCATAATCACCCACATCCACAACGCCAAGCTTTGGAGTAAGCGTCGTAAACTCATAGTCCGCTACTTGTGGTCTCGCATTTGAGATGACTGATATGAGTGTTGATTTCCCGACATTCGGATAGCCGACAAGCCCAACATCTGCTATCATCTTAAGTTCAAACCTTACTTGTTTCGTCGCTCCTGCCTCACCACTTTGTGCATAGGTAGGTCGTTGATTGCTTGAGCTCTTAAAGTGCATATTCCCGAGTCCACCCTTGCCGCCACTTAAAAATTTGATTTTCTCATCGCTACACTCTGTTAGATCAAGTAGTACCTCATCATTTTCTATATCGATAACCTGTGTTCCCGGAGGCACAACGATGATAAGATCTTCACCACTTTTGCCGTACTTCTTTCTACCTTCTCCCGGTCGCCCATTTTTAGCTTTGAGATGTTGTCTTCCACGAAAAGAAGAGAGTGTGTCTGTGTTATTGTCTACTTTAAAATAGACACTACCGCCCCTTCCGCCATCGCCTCCGTCAGGACCACCTTGCGCAACGAATTTTTCCGTCCAAAATGAGACAGCACCTGCACCGCCTTTCCCCGAACTGATAGTAACTGCAACACTATCTATGAACATATATATACCTTTAATTGCCCTTATAAGGCTTTTGCTAATCTAATTATAACCAAAATGAAAATGAATTAATAAGAGGGATAGATAGAGAGACTCTATCTATGAATTTACGCGGGGATTACAGAAACTTTTTTCTGTTTTGAAGTTCTATTCTCAAACTTAACAACACCTTCTACAAGTGCAAATAGAGTATGATCTTTACCCATACCTACATTGAGACCCGGATGAACTTTTGTCCCTCTTTGTCTAATGATGATATTACCGGGGATTACGCTCTCTCCACCAAATTTCTTAACGCCTAGTCTACGACCTGCTGAATCGCGATTATTTTGGGTTGAACCTTGACCTTTCTTGTGTGCCATCGTATCTCCTTATGCTATCTTAGTAATTCTAACTCTAGTGAAATCTCTTCTAAAACCTCTTTTAAGTTTAGAATCTTTTCTTCTTCTTTTTTTATAAATGATAACTTTTTTGTCTCTTCCTTCATTTATAACCTCACCTGTAACTACAGCACCTTTTACAAATGGTGTTCCTACAGTCAATTTTCCGTCATCAAGTGCGAGAACTTCTTTGAACTCTACTGCACTCTTTGGCTCTAAACTCATATTATCAAAGCATACAATATCGCCCTCTTTGACCTTAAATTGTTGACCGCTTGCTTTTATGATCGCATACATTGCAAACCCTTTTTGATTTCTAGATTGTTCTTTTTAAAGTTCGAGATTATATCTAAAATAACTTTAATAATATTTAAATTTTAAATGCATTGTATTATTTATGGAGCCTTATGATTTCGTTATCAAAATTAAGATCGATATCATTGCTTTGCCCTTTTGCGTACTCTATCTTTGAAAGTAGGTATTTCATCGCTTCAAGGCGTGCTACTTTTTTGTTGTTACTATCGATGATAACCCATGGAGATTTCTCGCTATGTGTTGTCGTAAACATCGCATCTTTATAGACTGTTACCTCATCCCATAGGTTTTTTATCTTCTCATCAATAGGACTTAATTTCCAGTATTTGTAAGGGTTACTCATGCGCTCCTCAAAACGCTTTAGCTGTGTCTCTCTTTCTATATCAAACCAAAACTTTATCAGTATGATTCCATCATCAATCAGCGCATTTTCAACTTTGGAAACATTTTTCATAAATCGCTCATACTGATCTTGCGTGCAAAAACCAAGTAACGGCTCTATGATAGCTCTGTTATACCAGCTTCTATCAAAAAATGTTATCTCGCCCTCATTTGGAAGGTGAGCAAAATATCTCTGAAAAAAGAACTGCCCCTGCTCCACTTCGCTTGGTTTTGGCAACGCAACGACTCTATATTTTCTAGGATTTAGGTGCTCTATAAATCGCTTGATTGCACTACTTTTTCCTGCAGTATCTCTCCCTTCAAAGATCAGCATAACTCTTTTGTTGTTTTCATACACCCATCCTTGCAACTTCAATATCTCCAATTGCAACTTAGCAAGCTCTTTTTCGTAGCGTCTTTCTTTGAGTATCTTAGAGAGTCTCTTTTTGTTTATAAACTTTTTAAGACCGCTTTTTGTCTCAAGAAGCTTAAGCTTCTCTTTGACATCCTTAAGTATAGCTTCTACCTTGTCATCATCAACAAGATCTCCTACCTGCTTCAACTCTTTTATGATCTTTTTCATCTACTTACCTCTGTTATTATAGATTTTACGACCTCAAATGTCTTTTCAACCGATGCTATATCTACCTCTTCTCTTATAGAATGGGGGTATCTAATGGTTGGTCCGATTGATGCAAAGAGTATATCGGGGTATTTCTCTTTTAGTACTCCACACTCAAGACCGGCATGAATCGCCTTGGTCTTGGCCTCTTTAAATACACTCTTTAAAGACTCTTCCACGATATTGGTAAAATCATTACGCTCCGGTGTCCATGCCGGATATTTATCTCTTTTTTCTACACTAAATCCTTGATACTCAAAGACAGAAATCATCTTTTTTGCCTGCATCTCAAGATCAGCCATATCCATTGCTCGTATACTTAAGATAATCTCGAGTGATTTCTCATCACCATGTATGATTGCTAAATTTTGACTAACATCCGGGATGTCGAAAGTCTCATTGGCACGAATGACGCCATGAGGAATACTCTCTATAATCTTTGCAATATCACATTTTGGCTTAAGAAGTTTTCTATAGATATCTTTGAGTATGATGTCACCTTCGTTTTCCAACTTCACTTTGGAAGATATATGCGCCCTGACATTCGATGGGATAGAGTTTGTTCGCTCTCCACCCTCAATCGTAATGATAGAAGCATCACTCTTTTCTACAAAAGAGGCAAGCTCCTTGATGGCATTGGGAACACCCTTGTCGATATCGACACCTGAGTGCCCTCCTGGTAAACCTTGGATGCTTGCTTCATAGAAATTCTCATCACTATTTTTAACCCACTCTATCTCTTTGTAAGCTTTTATATCAATCCCGCCCGCACATCCGATACAAAGCTCGCCTTCTTCTTCGCTATCGAGATTGAGCATATAGCGACTTTTGAGCTCAAAATCTACACTATTTGCCCCGATGAGACCTACCTCTTCATCAGCAGTTAAAAGAAATTCAAGATCATACCCGTCTTCCATAAGCACCATCATCATGGCGATAGCCATACCATTATCTGCCCCTAGCGAAGCATCTTTTGCCCTTAAGCAATCATCCTGCGTATATACTTCTATCTTAGGCGCCTTTCCCATGCAGACCATATCATAATGTGCTTGCAATGCTAACATGGGGTGTTCTTTGCTTATAAGGATATTATCACTCTTGTCCAAATCAACGCTATAGCCGTAACGACTTGCAAAATCAACCAAAAAGTCTCTCATGGCTTGCGTATCTTTTGAACAGTGAGGAATTTGAGTGAGTGTTGTAAAATGCTCTATTATTCTAGACATATTTGAGCCTTTTTTGGTGTTGATTATAACATAGATAAAATATCTTTTGATACAATACTCAGAAGTAACATTTAAGGAAAAAGAGATGGAAAAATACAATTTTCAATACGCGTTACCTGATAAGGAGGGGTATTTTGGTGAATATGGAGGGAGTTTTATCCCACCACAACTTCAAGAGATCATGGATGAGATTACAGAAGCATATCTCAAGATAAAAGAAGATGAGAGTTTTTTAGCAGAACTTCATGATCTTTATACACATTATGTAGGGAGACCAAGCCCTATATTTCATGCAAAAAATCTCTCAAAAAAATATGGGGCAGAGATTTTTTTCAAAAGAGAAGATCTCAATCACACAGGAGCTCATAAAATCAATCACTGTTTAGGCGAAGCACTTTTAGCAAAAAAGATGGGAAAGAAAAAACTTATCGCCGAAACAGGTGCCGGGCAACATGGCGTTGCGCTTGCAACTGCAGCTGCACTTGTGGGACTTGAGTGCGATATCTATATGGGTGAAGTAGACATCGCAAAAGAGCATCCAAATGTTGTACGCATGAAGATACTGGGCGCCAATGTCATCCCTGCAACACATGGCTTAAAGACTCTCAAAGAGGCAGTTGATGCAGCATTTGATGGCTATCTCAAAGACCCTGTTACGCAATTTTATGCTATCGGATCAGTCGTTGGTCCCCATCCATTTCCTATGATGGTCAGAGACTTTCAATCCATCGTCGGACAAGAGGCACGAGAACAGTTTCAGGCAATGACGGGTAAGCTTCCTGAAAATATCGTCGCATGTGTTGGAGGCGGCTCCAATGCTATAGGGATTTTTACGGCATTTCTAGATGATGAAACAGTAGCACTCTATGGTGTTGAGCCTGCAGGAAAAGGGGTTGAAAGAGAAGGCGAACATGCCGCTACTATCACAAAAGGGAAACCGGGGGTAATGCATGGATTTAAATCATATATGCTGAGCGATAAAGATGGAGAACCCAGCAAGGTATATTCTGTTGCCAGTGGACTTGACTATCCCTCTGTCGGACCACAACATAGTTATCTTAAAGATATAAAAAGAGTTGATTATAGATATATAGATGACACGGAAGCGATGAGCGCATTTTTCGGACTCTCTAAAATCGAGGGTATTATCCCTGCTATCGAATCAGCGCATGCGCTTGCTTACGCCATCAAACTTGCAAAAGAAAAACCTGGCAGCTCAATACTTGTCAATCTCTCAGGAAGAGGCGATAAAGATATAGATTTTGCAGTAGAAAACTTTGGCGATGAGTTTGGCATAGAACTATGATATACTATTACATTAATAGATTAACTTGGAGGCAAAAATGAAGCAGTGGTCTTTATGTTTTAGAATATGGCATTGGTTGACAGCGATTGCAATATTTGGGCTTTTAGGGACGGTACTACTCCGCAAAACATTTTTAAGCTGGAGAGCCAATAGTGATCTTATCGTAACAAAATTGTCATCTTACGGAGTGACCATAACACATGAACAGGCTGTATCTATCGCGAAAGCGATACGAGCACCTATGTGGGATTGGCATATTATATTGGGGTATGTTCTTGTCGCGCTTGTTGTCTCTAGGATTATACTTTTCTTCACACAAAGTGGCAGTCAAAACTATATCGATTTTGACACAAAAGATCTCCATCAAAAAGCAGTAAGTACGGTCTATCTCGTTTTTTATGGTATCATCTTTATCATGAGTATAAGTGGACTTATCCTTATATTTGAAGATTCGCTTGGCCTAGGTGAAAGTCTTGAACATACGATAAAAGAGATACATGAATTTCTTTTTAACGGAGTCTGGATATATGCGCTCATTCATATAGCAGGTGTCATCATCGCAGAAAATAAAGATGAAAAGGGAATTACCTCAACTATGATAGGAAAATAGTTTAGCTAGGATCAAAAAACAGTTTTTCAAAATCTACGATTTTATCATTTGCTACTTGCACTCCTTCTTTTTGAAAGAGTTGTATCTTTTTTTCTACTCCAAAAGCATACCCACCGACTCTACCGTCACTCTTGACAACTCTATGACACGGCACTGTTATAGGATTTGGATTTTTACCGATTGCACTGCCTACGGCTCTATAGGCTTTTGTATCTAGAGCTTTTGCGATTGCCTTATATGTACTCACTCTGCCTTCCGGAATCAAAGCAACGAGCTTTAAGCAGCGCTCTTGAAATAAACTCATTATTTATCCTCACTCAGCAAGAGTGCGCCTCTATGGAGTAGATAAAAGATACCTGTCGCAAAAAGTGCACCCAATCCGTCACAAAGCATATCTTTTTGAGCATCCCAAACATCACCTTGGGAGCCTAACACCTCAGCGCCTGCATTTGGATCTGCAAGAAGTGCAAACTGCCACTCAAATATCTCATAGAGTGCTGCTATCGCCAAGATAGCAAATATGGGATAACTCAGAAGCACAAATGTATTGGAAACTGCTCTCTTGGCTCGAAACATCTCTGCAAGTCCAAAAGCATAGAGCCCCACACTAAAATGTGCGATACGGTCATAATGGTTGCGCTCAAACCCAAAGAAATCAGTAAACCAATCAAACGGCACTCTAGCAAATGTGTAGTGCCCGCCAATCGTGTGCATGATGATAAAGATCGACATCAAAGCGATAGCGGTATTGGAAAACTTATGATAATAGATATAGATAAGGATGAGTGAGATAACTACGATCCATACAGGAAGATTTTCTGCAAACCACACTTCTCTCTCAAAAGGATCAAATGCAAAGTAGGTAAAAACTGCGAGGTAAATCGCTAACATTATCTTTGGAAACATCATCTTCTCCTTTTATAAGTAGAATAATTACACGCTGTAGTAGCTTGCCTCTGTATGATGCACAACAAGTGCCGTGGTACTGAGCTCAGGTACTATCTGATAAGTCTCGCTCAGAGTGATGCCAAACTCCTCGGGACGCAAAAGCTCAAAGATGATCTTGCTTGGTTCAAGATCAGGACACGCAGGATAGCCAAAAGAGTATCGCGCACCTTCATAACGCTTCATACGCACATCTCTTAAGCTCGCACCTTCATCATCTCTCAAGATACCAAGATCAAGGCGTATCTGTTTGTGGACTATCTCCGCCAAAGCCTCGGCAAGCTCTGCTCCAAAGCCGTGAAGCATATTGTATTCTAGGTATTCACCGGCATCATAGAGCTCTTTTTCATATTCGCTGAATTTTGCGCCAACACTCACACAGGTAAATGCCACGACATCATCTCTTTTGAAAGCAAAATAATCACTCAGAGCTCTATGGGGCTCTTTGCGCTGTCTTGGAAACTCAAAAGTATATCGAATATCACTTTTTTCGAGTGCTTTGTCGTTTATATCTGTTTGATTGTGCCATCCTCTGCTCTCATCAAAAAGATAGAGTCTCGTATCATCACTTCTACAAGGATAATAACCATAAAGAACAACAGGTTCAAAAAGCCCTTTCTCTATGATCATTTTCTTGATACGCTCATAAGCAGGATAAACTTTGGATTCTAGTATCTTCTCATATTTACTCTGCTCCATACCGGCTCTTTTATATCCCCAGTGCACTTTGAAAAGATTGCGTTTATTGATCCATGATTCAACCATATCAAAATCCAAAAGAGCCTGATTCATAACCCTTCTACCCCAAAACGGCGGTGTAGGGATAGCAACTTCACTTGGCATCTTGATTGCATCCAAAGCCGGCATCACAACTTCTGCTTGCTCCTTTTTAGGTTCACTCACTTCTCTAAGATCACCTGCAAGCCTGACATCAAGAGGCGTGCTCGGATCGGCGAGATGTTTCTCTATCCGACCCATAGCGATCACACCGTCAAAAGCATCACGACAATAAAAGATAGGCCCCTCATAGAGAGGACGACAAAACTCATCTACAAAGCTTTTCGTCAACGCTGCCCCGCCCAAAAGAACAGGCACTTTGATACCAAGCCTTGCTAACTGCTCTAAATTTTCGCTCATAACTGCGGTGGATTTTACAAGCAACCCACTCATGCCAAGTGCATGCACTTTCTCTTTTTTTAGTACCTCAAGATACTCTTCAAGCTCTGTTTTGATGCCGATATTGATGACTTTATAGCCATTATTTGAGAGGATGATGTCAACTAAATTTTTACCCACATCATGCACATCGCCTTTTACCGTTCCGATAAGTAGAGTCGTATCGCTCTCTTTTTCTATCTTTGGAAGATATGGCTGAAGCGAATCAACCGTTGCTTTCATCGTCTCGGCACTTTGCAACACAAAGGGGAGCTGCATCTTACCGCTTCCAAAAAGTTCTCCTACCTCTTTCATCGCCTCTATGAGTATCTCATTGACGATTTTCTCCGCACCAAGAGTATCTTTGACTTTGAGTACCAACGGAAGTATACGCTCCTTATCGCCATCAAGCAAAAGCTTATGAATCTTCTGCTCATCACTTAATGTTTCAAAATCCTCATCAACACTACTCTCATCAACGCTTTTATCTTCAAAATGTTCTATAAATCTAAAAAGCGTAGTATCATCAGCTCGGAAAAGTAGCTCTTCGCAGATATCAATATCTTCTTGTGTCATTTTAGCAAGTGGAACGATATGTTTCACATTGATGATAACACTTGTAAGTCCGGCTTTGATGCAGTGATGCAAAAAGATACTATTGAGATATTTTCTCGCATTCACACTCAATCCAAATGAGATATTGGAAAGTCCAAGCGTTGATCCTACCTCGGGATATTTTGCATGCAATTGCTTCACTGCTTCTATCGTTTGGACAGCTGCATCTCTATACTCCACATCCCCACTTCCAACTGTAAATGTAAGCATATCGAAGATAAGATCATGTGGACTTATCCCGTGACGATTAACGCAAAGATCATAGATTCTCGAGGCGATTCGCATCTTATCTTCCGCCCGCTTTGCCATACCTTTTTCGTCGATAACCAAACAGACAAGAGATGTTCCAAACTTTTTTGCTAAATGACATATGGCATCAAGCTTTGCTTCGCCGTCTTCAAGATTGACAGAGTTAATGATAGGCTTGCCGCCTATACATTTAAGCGCGGCTTCGATAGTGCCGACCCTTGTTGCATCGGGCATAAGCGGAAGTGCAATCTTTTGATTATAAAGCTGTGTCACTAGACGCATATCCTTTGCACCGTCTCTCCCCGCAAATTCTACATTGAGATCAAGCACATGAGCACCATCTCTTACTTGTGCCTGCGCGACACTGAGTGTCCCCTCATAATCACTTGCAAGGATAAGTTCTCTAAAAGCCTTTGATCCTGTCGCATTGCTTCGCTCACCGATAAGCAGAGGGGCAGGTTTTTGAAGAAGCTCTATGCTATTAAAGAGTGAAGCGATAGAGGGTTTTATGCTCCCGGTTGGAACTTTTGGTTTTTTGCCTTTGAGTGCACGAGAAAGTGCTAGGATGTGCTGTGGTGTCGTCCCGCAACATCCGCCTAAAAATGAGATACCATTAAACTCGGCAAACTCCAACTGCTTCAAAGCAAACTCATCAGGTCCCATAGGGTAGTAGGTGTAGCCACCTCTATTTTGAGGTAATCCCGCATTGGCATGGATTGAGAGAGGAAAAGATGAGAGTTCACTAAGCTTCTTGAGATGCTTTTTGACCTGGTCCGGACCCGTACCGCAATTCAGCCCAAGTGAAAGAAGATCAAAAGGCTCCAAAATAGTCGCCAAAGTTGCCACGTCCGTTCCTATAAGCATCGTACCGCTTAACTCAATAGTCGCACTCACCATAATGGGTAGTTTTACTTTTCGCTCTTCATTGGCGGCTTCACAGCCATGGAGTGCTGCTTTAATCTGAAGCGGATCCTGGCAGGTCTCAAGCAAAAATATATCGCAACCGCCATCTATCAAGCCAAGTGCGCTCTCTTTATAGCCTGCAAACATCTCATCGTAATCGATATGCCCAAGACTTGGAAGTTTTGTCCCCGGCCCCAATGAGCCAAGCACAAATCTCGGCTCATCATCACTTTGAAATTGATCACACACCGCTCTTGCCGATTTTGCTCCCGCTTTGGCAATTTCATAGGATTGTGCAGCAAGTCCATATTCATCAAGCACCCAAGGCATAGCCCCAAAAGTATTTGTGGAGATCAGATTTGCGCCCACTTTTGCATAACGCGTATATATCTCTTCTATAAGCTCAGGTGCTGTGAGATTGAGTATCTCATTGCACCCCTCTTGCGAAATACCCTGCTCATCAAGCCAAGCCTCTTTTGGAATCTTTAGATCTTGTATCTGCGTTCCCATCGCTCCATCTATAATGAGAAAACGCTTTTTTAGAAATGCGAAAAGAGTATCTTTAGTGCTCAAAAAAAGTCCTTTTTATTGATGGTGTTATTATAGCAAAGCGAAGAATAAATATGACTAAATAGAGTTTTGTTAAACAAATTTGAATGTTTTAAACTATTTTTTTATATTAACACAAAATATTTATGTTATAATTGTAACAACTCTATATAAGGGACTCTAATGGGACAAATCGTTAAAAATATTATTACCGGAAAGAAAATCAAGAAGCCTGACCCTGTAGATAGTGGTGTACCGTTTGATGGTGGTGTAATGATTACTGAAACCGACAAAGCGGGTATCATTACCTATGCAAATCGCAAATTTAGAGAAATGACCGGATACACCAAAGAAGAACTTATAGGATCGCCTCATAATATTAATCGTCACCCTGATATGCCAAAAGCAGGTTTTCAAGGCATGTGGGACACAATAAAGAGTGGTGAGTATTGGGAAGGGTATGTTAAAAATATGCGCAAAGACGGACAATACTATCTTGTCGTTGTATGGGTCAAACCGAAATTTGATGATAATGGTAACATTATCGGTTATATCGCCGGAAGAAAGATCCCCGACAAAGAAGGGATGGATAAAGCTTTAGCACTCTATAAACAACTTAAGTCTCAAGAAAACCCCAAAGAGGGATACTATACTGATGAGATTCTCTATAAAGAACTCGGGAAATAAAATCTCTTACAGCTAAGACAGAACTGATTCTGTTTTAGTGCTCAATAAAAATTATAACTCGCTTTTTACTTCTTGAAGTGCCTCTATCACACTATCGATATTTTCTTTTGGAATATGTACTTTCCAGTCAGGCTCATCCATTTTTCCTGCTAAAGAGATGCCGATGGTTGCCACATTATTACTCCCGGGGCCATAAGGCTCTTCGATCAAACCTATACCAATTTTACCGCTACTTGTACCAACAAGGTCAAACTCTTTGAACATTTTCATGATAGACTCCTTTTATCAAGGATTATATCAAGATTTGGACTTTTTTAGCAATGACGATAATTTTGCCTGATTTCTTAGCCACTCTTTATGCTCTATAGCAGGGAAGCCGGCGTATGTTTTGCCCCCCTCTAAAGATTTAGTCACACCTGACTTGCCTGCAATTTGTACAAAATCACCTATGACAAGATGTCCTGATGTTGCACTTTGCCCACCAAAAACAGCATTTCTACCGGTTTTTGTCGAACCGGCAATTCCAGATTGTGCTACAATTAATGAATATGCACCTATATCGCAGTTATGGCCTATCTGAATGAGATTATCTAGCTTAACGCCATCTTGTATATAAGTGCTTCCAAAAACAGCTCTATCGATCGTGCAGTTTGCACCTATCTCAACATCATCACCTATAATAACATTGCCATTTTGGTAAATCTTGACGTGTGTCCCCTCTTTGGTGTGTGCGAACCCAAAACCATCAGAGCCAATAACAGTACCGGAGTGAATAATACAATCTTGTCCGATTTCACAATGATGATAGGCAGAAACATTTGCGTGTAGTAATGTGCCGGATTTTATAGTGACATTATCGCCTATATAACAGTTTGCAAGCACTACAACATCATCTCCGATGACAACATTGCTTCCAAAAACTACACTTTTGTCTATATCGCAATTTTTTCCTAAGCTCGGGGTAGATGTCTTAGTGGATATCTTATGTGCAAAAATCTTTGAAGCAAATGCAAGTTTGAGATAAGGCTCATTCGTTACAAGAGCAATAACACCTTTTGGCAAAAGAGGAACATACTTTTCATCACACAAAACAGCTGCAGCATTTGTCTTTGAGAGCTGATCTTTATAGCGCACATTATCAAGAAAGCTGATCTGCGTATTGTCCGCGTCACTAAGTGTATGAATCCCCGTTATCTCTACATCTTTGCCTTCAAAAGAGACGCCAATCTCTTTTGCAATTTCACTTAAAAGCATATCTTTCCTTATCTCTCTATGGCTACAATGCCACCTCTTACTATCTCTATCGGACTATATCTTTGTGCGGCTTCTAGGAAATATTCAATTCTTTTTGACTCGTCGGCCGCCATTATGATGATTATATCTTCTCCTGCATTCACAATGCCGCCGTTATATGCTTCACAGAGCACTTGGATATCGGCGATATTTTGATCAGATGAAAACTTCACAAGCACCATCTCTTTTTCAACCATCTCTTCATGCTCGATAACTTTCAGTGTCGGTACGAGTTTATGAAGTTGCTTTGTTATCTGCTCTATCACTCTCTTATTGCCATTTGTGACTATCGTGACGCGAGAAAGGTCGCTGTTTGGAATAGGCGCTACAGTAAGAGATTCGATGTTATAACCTCTTCCTGCAAAAAGCCCGGATACCCTTGCTAAGACTGAGCTCTCATTCATGACGATTACAGATATTACTCTTCTTACATCTTCCATTACTGATCCTTGTGCTCTAATAACATATTATATAACGCTCCACCCGTAGGAACCATCGGGAGAACATTCTCAAATCTACTAACAATAACATTCATAAAGCAAACTTTATCTTGCTTTATAGCATCTTTGAGTGCTTTGTCAAACTCCTCTTTTGTCGTAACATCATAGCCGATACCGCCACAAGCTTCCGCAAGTGCAACAAAATTAGGTTGATAGCTCAAATCAGTCTCAGAATAACGTTTATCGTAAAAAAACGTCTGCCACTGTCGAACCATACCCAAAAAGTGGTTGTTAAGTATGACATTGATAACCGGTATCTTATACTCTGATGCCGTAACCAACTCTTGCATATTCATAAGTATCGAACCATCACCCGTGATGTTAATAACTGTTTTTTCAGGTACCCCTCTTTTTGCACCAAGCGCGGCAGGAAATCCAAATCCCATCGTACCCAGACCTCCGGAGTTGATCCACTGTCTTGGTCTATCAAACGGATAAAACTGTGCTGCCCACATCTGATGCTGTCCAACATCTGAGGTGATAATGGCATCTTTACCTAAAAGTTTACCGATTCGCTCGATAACCCATTGTGGTTTGAGAACTTCATCACTATCATTGTAAGTCAATGGATGTAGCTCTTCATAGCGCGCAAGTATCTCTCTCCATGCCTGGTATCTATCTGTATTGATATCCTCTTTGATCAAATCCATAAGTTTTTTAACAACGATAGATACATCACCCACGATAGGATAATCAACATCAACAAGTTTGCCGATATTTGCAGGATCGATGTCAACATGGATGATATCGGCATAACGTGCAAATTCACTCAATTTACCTGTAACCCTATCATCAAATCTTGCACCTAAAGAGATGATGAGATCGGTTTCACTCATCGCCATATTTGAAGCATAGCTACCGTGCATTCCGAGCATACCGATAAGGAGTGGATTGCTATCACCCATTACTCCACGCGCCATCAATGTCTCAACGGTAGGTATCTGCGTCATCTTTGCAAATTTTCTTACAAGATCACTTGCATTGCTCAAAACCGTACCGCCACCAACATATAAAAGTGGCTTTCTAGCTTTTAGTATCGCTTCTGCTGCTTTTTTAATCTGGCGATCATTGCCCTTATAGTTGGGTTTATATGTCTCCACAAAAACATCTTTTGGGTATTTAAAATCTGCGATCTCTGCTGTTATGTCTTTTGGTATATCTACCAAAACAGGACCGGGTCTTCCCGAACTTGCGATATAAAACGCCTCTTTTAAAATCTTTGGAAGTTTGGCGATATCATCAACAAGATAGTTATGCTTCGTGCATGGTCTTGAGATACCCACGGCATCAATCTCTTGGAAACCGTCTGTTCCTATAAGAGATGATGAAACCTGTCCTGAGATAACGACAAGCGGTATAGAGTCCGTATAAGCCGTTGCCAGTCCAGTGACTGCATTGGTAAATCCAGGACCGCTTGTTACCATAGCGACCCCCACCTTACCTGTTGCTCTCGCATATCCATCTGCAGCATGTACCGCAGCTTGCTCATGACGAGTCAAAATATGTTCAAAGCTATTTTGCTTGTATATCTCATCATATACATTCATTATCGCACCACCGGGGTAACCAAAAACGGTCTCAACTCCCTCGGCGATGAGTGCTTCGCACACCATTTGTGTTGACATCTTAATCGTTATATCATAAAATATATAACGAAAACTTAGGGGAATAACAATTATGAAAATAGGATTAATGCTACTCTATGAAAATTGGGGTAATGACTATAAAAAAGCTTTTGATAATCAGCATGAGATGATCTTACTTGGCGAACAATTGGGACTCGAAGAGGTATGGATCACGGAACACCACTTTAACAAGTTTAGTCTCAGTTCATCAATCATTGCCCTCATGGGATATATCGCGGCAATCACAAAAACTATGCGCGTTGGTACGGCTTCGATACTAACACCGATCTATGATCCAATCATCGTGGCTGAGGCTGTCGCAACGCTGAGCATTCTAAGTAACGGTAGATTTAATTTTGGTGTAGCAAGAGGCGGTCCTTTTGAAAAACAGTGTGCAATGTTTGATTTTGAAAACTCACGAGAAAAGATGCTTCAACACCTTGATCAGATTAATAACCATCTCAAAAAAGAGAGTAATGTTGTCCCAAAACCTCTTAGCAACATCCCAACGTTTATAGCTTCTAAACATGAAAAATCTATACAGTTTGCCGCACAAAGAGGTATCGGATTGATGGCAGCACACCTCTGGTCAAATGAGATTATCCAAGAGATGATAAACCAATACAAAAAAGCTCACTCTCAAAATTTAGCTCCACAAATGATGTGCTCAAGAGGCTTTTATATGGCAAAAACAAACAATGAAGCAATCAATGAAGCGTTACCTTCTCTTAAGAGATTTAGAGAACAGATGGAAGCTCAAGGTATCAGTAGTCCTATCTTTTATGATGAAAATTATTGGATCGATAATGGAGTTATCGGAGATAAAGATACTTGTCTGCAAAAAATCAAAGAACTACAAGCACTAGGCATCACAAACCTTGCATTAAAACCAATCGCAAACGATATAGATAAAAACAAAAAATCTTTAGAGCTTTTTGCCAAAGAAGTCATGGTGAACTTATGAGATATATTGTAGGACTTATCATCATCTTGATACTTGTTGCTCTGTTTTCGCTCTCGTTGGGGCAATATGAGTTGAGTATATCACAAATCATCGACTTCTTTTTATACAAGATAAATATAGGTAGTGTAGATAATGCTCTGCTTATGCAAAATATCATAGTGGAGATTAGATTCCCACGTATCGTAGGCTCTATTCTCATAGGAGCTTCATTGGCTGTTTCGGGTGTAGCTTTTCAATCCATGTTTAAGAACCCTTTGGTCTCTCCGGGCATACTGGGTGTACTCTCAGGAGCATCATTTGGCGCTGCACTTGGGATGATCTTATTTAAAGAGTTTATTTTTATCCAAGCTGCATCTTTGAGTTTTGGAATCTTGGCGGTATTTATAGCACTTTTTATCTCTATGTTCAATAAACAAAATCAACTGATATTTCTTATACTTGGCGGCGTGATAAGTTCTGCATTTTTTAGCTCCCTACTCTCTATTACTAAATATATGGCTGACCCATATGATGAACTGCCCGCTATCGTTTATTGGCTCATGGGAAGCTTGACTCTCATAGACAAACATACTATCTATGTCATCTCCATTCCTATTTTACTTGGGATAGCTTCGATTATCTTCCTCTCAAAATACCTCAATATCTTGAGTCTAGGGGACGAGGAGGCTAGAAGCTTAGGAGTCAATGTAAAATTGATGCGCTCTATCATTATATTGATAGCAACACTTATCAGTGCTTTAACTGTAGTATTGGCCGGAATGATCGGCTGGGTTGGTCTCGTCATCCCGCATATTGCACGACTATTATTTGGCTCGAACAACATCATCATCGTACCTATCGCTGCTCTCATAGGCGGGATATATCTTCTGATTATCGATGATCTCTCTCGTACAATGTTTAACATCGAGATACCTATCGGCATTCTTACTTCGTTGATTGGCATTCCGTTTTTTGCTTATGCACTCAAAAATACAAAAAAAGGATGGGGATAATGTTTAGAGTCGAAGATTTGAAATTTTCTTATGGGAAAAAAGACATTTTAAAAGGGGTAAACTTTGAGATAGATGCCTCGGATGTAATCTCAATCTTAGGACCAAACGGTTGCGGCAAAACGACTCTTCTTAAGCTTTTATTGGGATTTTTAAAACCATCAAGCGGAGAGATTTACTTTGAGGGTAAAGCTATTAGCACTATAAAAACAAAAAGTTTTTTTCAAAGAGTAGCCTACATCCCGCAGATACATGAGGGAGCATTCGGATATCTTGTCAAAGATGTTGTTCTTATGGGGAGGATGCCCTATAAATCAATCTTTTCAAACTTCAATGAGGCAGATAAAAAAATCGCGATGCAAGCTCTCGAGACACTAGGGATTGAACACTTAAGAGATGAGATATATACGACACTCAGCGGTGGACAAAGACAGTTAGTACTTATAGCAAGAGCACTTGCCCAACAAGCCGACATTTTTATCATGGATGAACCCGTCAACGGTTTAGATTTTGGCAATCAGTATAAGCTGCTCAATAAAATAAAAGAGCTTTCAAAAAATAATTTGACTTTCATAAAAACGAGTCACTATCCTGATCATGTTTTTTTCGTCTCAAATAAAGCTATTTTTTTAAATAAAGGGGAAATTTTGGATAAAGGAGACCCAAATGTAATCATCAGAAAAGAGAATATAGAAAAAGTTTATCAATTAAAATCTGAAGTGACTTCTATAAACAATAGAAAAATCTGCATAGCAATATAAAAAATTTATAATGCGTTATATATTTTTTTAAATAACGAAAGGAAGAAGGGGTATGAAAAACTATTTACATCTAATAACACTAAGTTTGGTCTGCACAATAGCATCGACACAAGAGAGTGTAGACATCGGAACTATCGATATCAGCGATTCAAAAAATGCTGAATTTTATGATATTAACGGCGCGAGACAAAAGCATCTCATCAGCAAAGAGGCACTCGAAGCTCTAGAGGGAGTGAGCTCAACCAATTATTTTAAAGCACTTGAGCTCTTACCGTCCGTTAATGTGGAAACGCATGATCCATACAACTTAACCGTTGATCAGAATATGCTAAGAGTAAGGGGGCAATTAGGAGATACTTTTAGCAGATTAAGCGCAACAATCGAAGGTGTTCCCTATGGATCAAATGTCGGGAAATCAGGAACGGGATATCTTATTGACAAAGAAAATATCGAAGGTGTTGAGTTCTCCACGGGACTTATCGCAGCCAATGAAGGGTTCGGCATGGGAACAACAGCCGGCTCACTCAATCTAAAGATTGCAAAACCAAAGGATGAAGCAGGCGCTACACTCTCGCTTGGAGGAGGAACAGATAATTATAGAAAAATCTTTGTACGCGCAGATAGCGGAAAGATAAATGATACTTTTAGCTTCTTTATCTCTACCTCAGCTATGGAAAATGCAAAGTGGAAAGGTGAAGGGGATATAAAAAGGAAAAATATTGAGGGTATGGTCACGATAGATCTAACCGATAACCTTGATATCGAACTTTTTGGCTCATACAATCATTTCGAGAGATATGAGTATATGCCACTGACTTATGAACAAACACAATCTTTAGGCTCAAACTATAAACTCGACTACAATACAGAAATAACGGGCAATAAATTTACAGATGCTCTTTATTATGATTACTACAAACAAGATTTTGATGAGTATTTCTATTATGCGGCTGCAAATTATAAAATGGGTGATACAAAGATTACGATAAAACCCTACACATTTGGTAGTGAAGGAATGAGGCATCAAGGTGATCCAAACAAGGGCATCGTTAAAAAAATGAATATCGAACAAGAAGCATACGGAGTAAATGCGGATTTTGAACACCCTTTAGCAGGCGGTAAACTCTATGGTGGGTGGTGGTATCAAGAGATGGAAAGCACTCCCCCGCCTAACATTATGAAAGCCTATAAGATAAATAGTGATGGTAGCTTAACATATGCTTCTACGGGTATGCTTGTCGATGTAGAAAAAAGAGTTTCAAACTCGCCCTATATAGGGTATGAAAAAGAAATAGGGAAATTTTATATCAATGCAGGATTGCGCTACATGATGTTTGATTTCCCTGCCGTCACCGGATACAATACGGCAGGACTCGCCGATCTCTCTTTTGAAGATGCCCTTGCTGCAAGTTCCGGTGTTAAAACCGGTATGGAGGTTGACGCAAGCAGTGAAAAAGTGCTTCTACCGAGTTTGGTACTCGAATATACTTTTAATGACAGCTGGAAGATAGGCGGAGGTTATGCCAGAAACTATGCAAATCCTTGGCAAGGTCCTCTATGGTCTATATACAATTCAAATACGGCAACATTTCAAGGCGCAGGTATAACGCTCCAAGACTTGTGGGATGAATTAAAGCTTGAAACAAGTGATAATATAGAGTTCTCTACTCAATACACTCAAGACAATTTTTCCATAAAAAATACACTCTTTTATGGCAAATATAAAAATAAACAGATAACCGTATATGATCCAAATATCAATCTAAGCTATTATAAAAGTAATGCAGAGGCAACTTCGATGGGAGCAGAGCTAGAAGCTACTTATAAGATCGCTGATTATGCAAACGTATTTGCGTCTGCATACTACAATAAGTTTGAGTTTGATGATGATATCCTACTTGCAACCGATACCTATCTGCAATCCAAAGACAATCAGATACCGGATATAGCAAAAATAGGCGCAAAAGCCGGCATCAACTTGACTTTCGGCGATTGTACGCTAACACCTATCGCTAGATATGTCGGTGCTCGTTACGGAGATGCGGAAAATACAGAGAAGGTTGATCCGTATCTTGTCTTTGATCTCAATTTAAAATACACATTTAAAAAAGACAAAATTGAACTTTCACTTGCTTTGCAAAATATATTTGATAAAAAATATGTAGGTGTTGTCTCAAACAGTTTAGATGATACGAGAACAGGTTCTACATCATATTATGTAGGTGCACCGTTTGCGGCAGTTGCAAACTTTGTATATAGGTATTGATTATGAAAAAACTCTACCTATTTTTAGCACTCATCTTACTCTCATGTAGCCTTTTTGCCGATTCAGAGCATACGGTTATAGATATGACAGGACAAAAAGTTATCGTGCCCGATAAGATCGAAGGGGTACTCAGCGTAGGCGGCACTCCGGCTATCAATGCCTTTTTGTTTGCTTTTGGTAAAGCAGATATCATCAAAAACGGTGTACAAAATGAGCATCTCAAAAAGATGCCGTTTTGGAAACACCAACAGTGGTTTATGCCAAAAATCTTTGAGTTGCCGCAAGTCTCTACAAATCCTCCTTCTTGGACGCCTGATTTTGAAAAAATGGCACAAATAAAGTTTGATATTGCATTTGTTAACGATAGCCTCTCGGCTCAAATGTTACAAAAAAGGGGTTACAGGGTTGTTGTGATGAATTGGCAAGGCGAAAACATCATAGAAAGAAGTATGACTTTCATGGGCGAACTTTTCAATATGCAAGATCACGCAAAAGAGTATATCGATTACTATCACAATATTCTCAAAACGGCAAAAAATAGAACAGAAGATATCAAAGATAGAAAAAGTGCGCTCTTTTTGAGACTCAACAACCTAATGATACCCATGGTCTCAACATCAAATGATATCTTTAAAAAAGCCGGAGGGATTAGCGCATCTGAGCATATCAAGAAAGAGCATGCCCTCATCAATATGGAACAACTCTTTGTATTTGACCCTGATTATCTCTTTGTTTGGGGCAAAAGAGACCTGAAACTCGCCTACAATGACCCGAAATTTAAAGATCTCAAAGCCGTCAAAAATCATAATGTTTATACCGTGCCGCTTGGGGCATTTTTTTGGACTAACTATACGCCCGAGCAAGCTCTTTGCATATTGTGGGCAGCAAAAAAGATGTATCCTGAGGAATTTAAAGATATAGATATGCAAAAAGAGACTCGAGATTTTTATAGAAGATTTATGAAAAAAGAGTTAACGACCCAACAACTACGGGAGATACTAAGCACTAAAAAAGATCAAAATCAAACCACAACTAATAAGGGAAAACAATGAATAAAAAATATAAAAGCTTAGCCGCGGGACTGCTTTTAGGCAGTTCGCTTTATGGAGCTCAAGGGGTTCAGATAGAACAAATAGATGTCATGAGCAATACAAAAATAAAAACAATGCAAGATATTCAAAATGAACAGATCAATAATCCGCTAGCAGCAACGGTGAGCTCATCTCTTTCAACCGAAACATTTACAAAAGAGGATATAGAAAATTTGAAACCGGCATCGGTCTTTGATATTTTAAGTAAAGCGCAGAGTGTGAATGTTTTATTTATGGGGAGGAAGCAAGCCTACACAATCTCTTTTAGGGGGAGCCCTATCGGTGTAGGAAGCAGCTCGTTTGGTATCATTTTGGATGGAGCTTTGCTTAGCGATAACTCCGGAAGAAGAATCCTTGAGACACTCCCACCGGAGATAATCGAATCTTTAGAGATTGTCAGAGATTCAGGAGCATTAACTCTTGCACCGATGCAAGCTTTTGGTAATCCAAACGGCTCAACACTACAAGGTTATATCGTCATCAAAACAAAACGATCAAACACAAATGAAGGTGGTATAAAAGTAGCGTATGAATCTTTCAATACAAAAAAAGCAAATGCCTATTATGGGGGTGTTAACAATGATCTATATTATCTAATCTCGGCAAACGGATTGGACACCGAAGGGAAGAATGATTTTAATAATGCCAATGAAGGCGGAAGCAGTTTTTTTAAAATAGGGATGAATAAAAATGACTTCAATATAGAGTTGAGCGGATATTACTCTCGATACTTTCAAGAGATACAAAAAGCAAATCTGCCTATTAGTAAATTTTACAATGCTTATTGGAAATACAAACCCTTTGAAAACAGGCTCATCACTCTCTCGATGAGTAAAAATTGGTCTGCTGATCAGATAACAAACATCACCCTCTCTCATGCGAAAGCAAGTTGGAAGCATAATCAAGACACAACCGGGGCTACCGATAGCTATTTTTCAGGGGCGCAAAAAAATGATTCTCTCGATATAAAGCATACAGTGAAATTGTCTGATACTATTGTAAAAATCGGCGGACAAGCCATTTGGTATGATGCTCCAAACGGAGAACTTTTTTATGAAGGCTATGCAAGAAAAGAGCAGATCTACGGTGCCTTTATCCAAGTGCAACACTACATTAACGATAAATTTGCGATAGATGGCGCTATACGAGTAGATAAAAAGCATATCGATACGCTTCTAGAAAGATATAGTCCAAATGTTACAACCACCTATGGCGGCATGGTCAACAATACAAAGCTCTCAACCATAGAAGATAAATGGACTAAAGCCGCTTTTAATGTAGCAGCCGGTGCGCTCTATAAGCTCAATGAAAGCAACGCCTTTACTTTAAAACTCGCTTATGCTTCTAATGCGCCCGCAAGTGAAATCAGCACGGCTACGGGATGTGATTTAGAAAAGGAGGAGCAGTATAAATATGAGATCGGTTATGAGTTTGCTCCTAAAAACTTTACGATAGCAGCAAATATCTTTTACTACGATATCAACAACCTCAAATCTCCCTATTATATAGGAACTGCGGCTGATCCCGAAATAGTCTTTGGTCAGTATGATCAAAAAAGATATGGCGGAGAGATATCCCTTGGAGGCAAAATTGACTCTTTTGATTATTTACTCAATTATGCTTATGTTAAAGCAGATGAGAAAGACAATGAGATACCAAACCACCTAGCTACACTCCAACTTGGCTATACACAAGGAAATATAAATACAAATATTACGGCGCACTACATAAGTAAGTTCCAATCCAATTTTTTTACTACCGATGGGAAATATCATGATGTAGGCGATTTTGTGACCATAGATGCAGGCTTGGATTATAACCATAAATTAAAAGACTACGATGCGGTTGCATCAATCTATGGAAGAAATATAACGAATCAAAAATATATGACAAAGATTGGCTGGGAAAATGTAGGTTCCGTATTTGGCATCAGTTATGCAGTAAAATTTTAAGGAGTAGATAATGGTGGAATTGATAAAAATATATATTGAATATTCGATAATGGGTGTTTTGGGCTTGATGAGTTTTTTAACACTTTGGTTTGGATTGGAGCGAATATTCTTTCTCAATAGAGTTGATATAACAAAATTTAAGAAAAAGGGTGAGATTGAAAACAGACTCACCGCAAATTTGACAACCATCTCAACAATAGCATCCAATGCACCCTATATAGGACTCTTTGGAACAGTTTGCGGCATCATGATAACTTTTTACAAGATATCCCAAGATGCAAATATCGATACAAACAGTGTTATGTTAGGGCTTGCTCTTGCCCTGAAAGCAACAGCTGCTGGAATACTCGTAGCAATCTTTGCAACCGTCTTTTATAATGCTCTAGCTAGAAAAGCTGAAGTACTGATCACGCAATGGGAAGATTTACATGAAGATTAAGAAGTTTGACTCCATGAATGTGATTCCCTTTATAGATATCATGCTCGTACTTTTAACGATCGTATTGACCTTTTCAACATTTATCGCACAAGGCAGACTTGATCTTCAACTGCCAAAATCTTCAACAACAGAAGAGGTTGATCTCAAATTGAAAGAACTTATCATCGATAGATCGGGGATAATTACGCTCGAAGATAAGACGGTTGAACTCCAAAATCTCAAAACAGAACTTGCGAGTATGCCAAAAACAACAAATATCTCCATAAAAGCCGATGAAAATACCCCCTTTAAAACATTTGTGACGGTGATCAATATCTTCAAAGAGCTTAAGATGGAAAAGATATCTATAGTCACGGAGTTAAAGAAATGAACAGCACTACAAAAGCTTTTTTTATCTCATTAAGCCTACATCTAGGAGTCTTTGGAGCATTTGTCCTCTATGAGCCCAAAAAGGAGGAGAAGAAAAAATTAATCGTTCTTAGCATGAATATGGTTGAAAATATTACGCAGATTAAAAAGATAGATACACCAAAAGAGGTAGACGATACAAAGGAAGAAAAAAAGCAAGAAGAGAGCAAAGAGGAGAAGATAGAGAAAAAAGTTGAAAAAAAGATTGTAAAAAAACCCTCCCAACTAAAAAAGAAAAAGATACAAACAAATAGAGCGAAAATAAAAAAGATTCAGCCGAAAATAAAACCGAATGATAAAAATAATATCAAGCGTATAAAGAGTGGAGAAAGCTATCAAGAACAGTATATGAGAACGAATCTGGAAAATATTATTGCCGCTATCAAAAGACATAAAAACTACCCCCACTCAGCAAAAAAGAAAGAGATAGAAGGCAAGGTCGTACTCAAATGCATCATCACTCCAAAAGGTGGCGTAAAAGATATAGGATTTGTAAAAAAATCCTCCTCAAGCATACTCAATCAAAACAGTATCAATATCTTAAAGAAAGCGTCAAAAGAGTTTATCGCACCGCTTAAAGAGATAGAGATTATCATTCCTTTTAATTATGAGCTAATCATGTAAGTTGG
>JARROQ010000015.1:21743-38462 GCA_037383745.1 Sulfurovaceae bacterium | reverse complement strand
CAATCCATATATAAACTCACTTTTGCACAACTTAGCTTTAATGATTCAGCTCAAGAGGAGTATCTAAGTGATTTTAGACGCTTGGTCAATAATCGATTGGTAAAGTCGGTTATCACACTTCAAACAATGCAAGAGGTCAATCACTCAAAAAGTTATGCTGTTTTGCTTGATGCGTGCGGAAATTCTGAAGAGGTTTTTAATCTCTACAAACACAACAGTGCACTCAATCAAAAAAATCAAAAGATTGCTGAACAATTTGCAAGCTACATCGATGGTGGTTCTGTCGATAAGATGCTCTTAAGTGCTATGGCAAGCGTCAACTTGGAGGGGATATACTTCTTGCTTGGATTTAGCTATATCTATCTCCTTGGTGATAAAGTACCGGGTGCGCGAGATATGATCAAATTTATAGCTAGAGATGAGCTCAATACACACTTACCGCTCTTTGCTAATATCTTTAAAACTATCCGCAATGAGAACAAGATCCAAACAAGTACTATTGATAGCGTTTATGAGATGATCAATGATGCTGTAAATATAGAGCTAGAATATGGGCACTATCTTCTCGATCAATTTCCTATCATGGGAACAACGCATGAGATTATGGAACAGACAGTTCATAACTATGCCAATAACAGACTGACAACAATAGGACTTGATCCTATCTTTAAACAATCAGATACGACCTATCTTCAAAAACTTGTGACAAAACATTTGGAGATGAATGAGGTGAAGAGTAATTTCTTCGAAAGTAATGTTTCTAACTATGCTAAATCAAGTATCGATTTGGATGATTTTTAGTTGTTGTAAATATTAACATATTTGTCATTCTGAACTTGTTTCGGAATCTCTTTATCACTTCCGCACTTCTTGTGCAATTTATAAAAACTGTCTTATAAGCATCTTCAAAATGGATCGCCACGCTACGCTCGCGATGACAACCGCAGTCATTGCGAGAAGTCGTTAAACTTCGTGGCAATCAATTAATTTACTGCTGTTTGCTAATCTCCTGATAAGAATGTTAGTTATCACCTAGCAAAAAATATCAATATAAAAACAACCTATATTTTTAACTTATATAATGAAAATTTAAAATGGATTATGTTTAAGAAGTGGCTCCGGATGCTGGATTCGAACCAGCGACCAAGTGATTAACAGTCACCTACTCTACCGCTGAGCTAATCCGGAATAAAAAAGAAGCGAACGCTTCTTGGTGAGTATCTCATCATCACTATAATTCTCCGCTTTGATCTTGATTAGTTTTCTGCTTACGATATAGATAGGCAGATGCGTATCAAACTGTTTTGAGAGCTTCAAAAGCTCATCATAATTTAACCCCTTCACATCATATGCAGGAGGTCTATCGATGCTGCCTATATCGATCCTGCTCGGTTGTAGTTTCAATAGGTACTTATTGAGTCCAGAGATATTTTGTGCATCATCGTTGATATTTTTAACGAAAAGTACCTCTACGATAAGCGCTCCGTTGTAGATCTCTTTAAACGCCAACATGCCCCGCTTGATATTTTCAATATCGATACTCTTCGAAGCACGATCAAGTTTTTTAAGACATTGCGCATTGGCACAATCAAGCGAGAGTTTAACGGTATCAAGCTTGAGGAGTGCTTTTTGTACCTCTGCTTTATCGATAGTCGCGCCATTACTGAGAATAAGTGTTTTCACATCGCCTTTAAGTCTGTCAATCTCATCTATAAGTTCATCAAGATATGGGTAGAGTGTTGGCTCACCGTTTGCCGTAAGTGTAATAACATCGATATCTTGGTGTTTTGCAAGTGCGTTTTTAAGTGCAGTGATAATGTTTTCTACACTCAAAACATCACTATAACTATCAACTGTTTTTGCAGGCTTGAGCTCACAGTAAAGACAATCAAAATTGCACTGTTTTTTTGATGGGCTTAGATCAATACCGAGTGATTTTCCAAAACGACGAGAATTAACAGGACCGAAGATGATATTGGTGCTAGAAGATTTAGACATAGTTTTTTCTTGTTTCTTTTAAATATTTTAATTGTAATTTCTCATAAAAATTCTCTTTTTGGATTGCCACGCTTCTTACGAAGCTCGCAATGACAGTCATTGCGAGGAATTTATGACGAAGCAATCCACATACTATTACATGGATAACTTTTTTAAACTCTCCCAATCTTTTACACTTCACAAAAATTCCTTTTTGTCTCTACGCACTAACACTACTTCTCAACTACTATCTCCTACTCACCTCTTGGCACAGTTTTACAAAATATTTTGCATTTTCTACAGGTACATCCGGAAGTATGCCGTGTCCTAGATTAAATATATGCCTGCCATCCTTCATGATATCGGCTAGTGATTCTACACATACTTTTGTGGCTTCCTGGCTATAGAGCCTGCAAGGCTCCATATTGCCTTGGAGTACATACTTATCGCCCAATTTCTCTTTTGCCAAGCTCATAGGGGTACCCCAATCGACTCCAAATACATCAAAATTACCATATACTTTATCTAAGAAAGCAGGAACGCCTTTTGGGAACATAATGATAGGAATATGAGGATATTTTGCTTTGATGAAGTCGCTTATTTCAACCATATATTTCCACGAAAATTCATCATACTTCGATGGTTCGATTGCTGCTGCCCAGCTATCAAATATCTGCACAACATCAACACCCGATGCTATTTGTTTCTCTAAATAATACTTCACGACTTCAGTGACTTTTGCAAGAATCTTGTGAAGCAACTCTGGATTTGCATACATCATTTTTTTACAAATATTGTATGTTTTTGTTCCTTGTCCTTCTATCATATATGTTGCCAAAGTCCAAGGTGCGCCGGTAAAACCAATCAATGCTTTATCGGATGCTAACTGCTCTCTTACAGTCTTTATAGTCTCATACACATAAGTTAATCTATCCGCTGCTGCTTCACCGCCAAGTAAACTATCTATATCTTCGCTTGTTGCGATTGGCTTTTCAAATACCGGACCTTCACCTTTGATAAAATCAAGATTCATACCCATCTCATTGGGAATAACCAATATATCACTAAATAAAATCGCCGCATCAACACCAACGATATCAACCGGTTGCAAAGTAACTTCGGCCGCAAGAGTTGGATTGTGACAAAGATTTAAAAAATTACCTGCTTTTGCTCTTACTTTCATATACTCAGGAAGGTATCTCCCCGCTTGGCGCATCATCCAAACAGGAGTGTATGGTGTAGGCTTGCCGAAGCATGCATCTACAAAAATTTTACTCATGATGCCCCACTTTACTCAAGAAATAAAGCCCGACCGCCAAAGCTGTAATGGAGAGTGCAAAATAGAGCATTTCAAGGGGTGTTGCAAAGTTGGTATGCAAAACTCTTTGGAAAAAATTAACGACAAGAACCATGACAATGACTTTTGCAATTTTATCTTTCAGTTGGTCAAGTGAATGAATAGCAAGTAGTTTATTGGAGTTCTCACTCTCTGCCGCCTCATCAATTTCTGAAATGAAAAGTTCATAGATACCAAAAGAAAATATGAAAAGAACAACAGCGATAAGATAAAGATCGACTGCGCCAATAATAGCAGCAACAATATCTTCATGAAAATGCTCCGGGTGTTCTCCTGAGAAAATCGTATTAAAACTTTTAACTGCAGCATCCCATATATCTATCGATGCTACGATAAAGAGGATAATCGCACCGATAAGTCCGAAAACAACCGCTAAAATAATAACAAATCTACTTCGCCAAATGGCACCTTCAAATAGTCTTTCAATCATAAGCTCACCTCTTCTTGTAACGCTATCCATTTCTGTGCAATTCTTACGGCATTGGTCGCAGCCCCTACTCGCACTTGATCTGCAACACCCCATATATGAAGGATATTTGGAGCATAAATATCTTTTCTAATCCTACCCACATAAGTCTTATCCGTATCCGTTGCGATGATAGGCATAGGATATTTTGCATTCTCTAAATCATCAATCACTTCAACATTTTCAAAATTTGCAAGTGCACTTCTTGCTTCTTGCTCACTCACATCAACACCCTCTTTGAAAGTAATTGTAATCGATTCACTATGACTTCGTAAAACAGGCACCCGCACACAAGTAGCACTTACGGCAAAATCGCTATGCATAATTTTGTTGGTCTCATTGACCATTTTCATCTCCTCTTTTGTATAACCATTTGGCTGAGGAACATCGATTTGCGGTATGACATTGAGTGCTATTTGATGTGCAAAAGCTTTCACTTCACTCTCATCAAGTTTAAAATTAAAAAAATCACGCATCTGCAACACGAGCTCTTCCATCCCCTTTTTGCCGGCTCCACTTACCGCCTGATATGTACTTACATCGACTCTTTTGATGTCATAAAGATCGTCGAGTGGTTTGAGGAGTTGTACCATCTGTATAGTTGAGCAGTTTGGATTGGCGATGATGCCACTCTCTTCCCAAAGTTCTATATCTTCCGGGTTCACTTCAGGCACAACGAGCGGAATATCAGGATTCATCCTGAAGTGACTTGTATTGTCTATGACCACAGCGCCTGATTCAACTGCACAGTGCGCAAATTTTGCCGATATAGATCCACCTGCACTAAAGAAAGCGATATCGATATCTCTCCCTTTAAAGACATCATCGGTAAGCTCTTCTATCTTATATTTTTTACCGGCAAACTCTATCTCTTCGCCTGCACTTCTAGCACTTGCCAAAGGTAAAAGCTCACCTATTGGAAAATTTTGCTCTTCTAAAACACGAAAGAGCTCCTCACCCACTGCGCCGCTTGCACCCACGACTGCAACATTATATTTTTTCATAAAATTTAAATCCTTACTCTTCTATCTCGTCTATATTATCGGGTTCAACCTCTTCATCATCTTTTGGACATTTAGCGATACTTACAACCTCATCTTTATTTGCAACCTTAACTATCGTCACGCCCGAAGCCGCACGACCTGTTTTTCTTATGCTTGCCATATCGACTCTTATCATCTTGCCGATACTCGTTAAACACATAAGGTCTTTATCGTCCTCAACAAAAACAACACCGACAACATCACCGGTTTTATCTGCAATCTTCATAGAGATAACACCTTTACCGGCTCTCGTTTGTTCTCTATACTCACTCGCCGTTGTCTGTTTACCAAATCCTTTTTCACTTACGATGAGTATCTCATTAGATTCATCTTCTATGGTTGTCGCGCCGCAAACATAGTCATCTTTGACCTTAAATTTAATCGCGGTAACGCCTCTTGCAACTCTCCCGATCTCTCTTAAATCATCGATCTTAAATCTGATACACATACCTTTTTTAGTCGCAACAAATATCCATTTAGTATCAGGCGTAACTATCTTCACCTCTACAAGTGAGTCATCTTCGTCAAGATTGATAGCTCTTACACCGTTACTTCTGATATTTGAATACTCACTCAAGTTTGTTCTTTTCGCTATACCTTTATTTGTAAAGAAGACTAAGCCTTTATCGTTTTCAAAATCAGATGTCGGGATAATAGACATTATCTTCTCATCAGGCTGTAAATTGATGAGATTTACGACCGCTTTTCCTTTGGCTGCTCTGCTGCCTTCCGGTATACGATAAACTTTAAGCCAATAGAGCTGTCCTCTATCTGTAACGAACATGAGCGTATCGTGTGTGTTGGAGACAAAGAAGCGCTCTATAAAGTCATCTTCATAGGTAGTGAGTGCTGTTTTCCCTTTGCCACCTCTGTTTTGTTTATCATACTGTTTGAGCGGTACTCTTTTAATATAACCTCTATGAGTAATGGTTACAACCATAGGCTCATTCGGGATAAGGTCTTCGATGTCGATATCATCATAATCATCAACAATCTCTGTTCTTCTTGGTATATTATAAGCCTCGCCTATCTCTTTGAGTTCGCTCTTGATGATATCATTGATTTTCTTCTCGCTTTTGAGGAGTCCCTCAAGATATGCAATCGTTTTTCTTAGCTCAGCCAATTCATTTTCAATCTTCTCAATCTCAAGTCCCGTGAGGCGTCTAAGGCGCATCTCGAGAATTGCTTTGGCTTGTATCTCACTAAGGTCAAACTTACTCATAAGGTTTGCTCTCGCATCCTCATCATCGTTGCTTGCTCGAATGATTTTAATAACCTCGTCGATGTTATCGACTGCTATTTTGAGTCCCTCTAATATATGAGCTCTTGCTCTTGCTTTTTCAAGATCAAAAATAGTTCTTCTGATAATGACTGTTTTTCTATGTTTCAAAAAGAGATCTAGAAGTTCTATAAGTGTAAATACTTTAGGTTCTTTGTTAACAATCGCAAGCATGATAATCCCAAAGGTTACTTGCATCTGTGTCGATTTGAAAAGGTTGTTGAGTACGATATCACTCATGGCATCACGTTTAAGCTCAATGACGACTCTTATCCCTTCTCTGTCACTCTCATCTCTAAGTTCTGATATACCTTCGATATTTTTATCTCTTACAAGTTGTGCTATATTTTCTATGAGTTTTGATTTGTTGACTTGGTACGGTAACTCATCGATAACAATAGTCTCTTTACTTCCCTTTTGCTCTATGTGCGTCTTGGCTCTTACTTTTATACGCCCTCTTCCCGTCTCGTATGCATCAGTGATGCCTTTGCGCCCAAAGATAATCCCACCGGTTGGAAAATCAGGACCTTTAACGATCTCTCTGATATCTTCTATGCCGCTCTTTGGATTATCTACTCTATACATAAGTGCATCGATAAGCTCTTCTAGACGATGTGGCGGTATGTTTGTTGCCATACCGACAGCAATCCCCGAACTTCCGTTAAGTAGTAAGTTTGGTATACGACTTGGCAATACATCCGGCTCTTTCATACTATCATCATAATTTGGCACAAAATCAACGGTATCTTTGTCGATATCAGTCAGTAGCTCTTCTGCTATCTTTGTCATCCGAGCTTCCGTATAACGCATCGCGGCTGCATTATCACCATCAACAGAACCAAAGTTCCCCTGACCATCAACGATTGGAGCTTGCATTGAAAAATCTTGCGCCATACGAACAAGCGCATCATAAACAGCAGTATCACCATGCGGATGGTATTTACCGATAACATCCCCGACGATACGAGCTGATTTTTTATAAGAACTTCTATGAGAGAGGCTCAACTCATTCATAGCAAAGAGGATACGACGATGAACAGGTTTTAGCCCATCTCTTGCATCAGGTAGAGCACGCCCGATAATAACACTCATCGAATAATCCAAGTAACTAGACTTGATACTTTCTTCTATCAAAACCTCTTCAGATTTTTCTTCAAACAAATGCGCCATAAGACTCCTTTGGGTCATAAAAAATTAGATTATTATAGCCAAGAGAGCCTTAAAAGCTTATCGAATCCGCTAGAAAAACTTTTAATATAGAATTAACATAAATATTATATAATTCTTCGTCAATTTTAGAACAGATAAAGGAATTTTTGTGCCAATAGAGCAGCTGAAAAACATTGTTGATTACGGAGTTATCGGGTTACTTGTATTTTTAAGTTTTATCGTTGTTGCTTTTGCGATAGAGAGAGTTTTATTTTTTCGATCTCTCAAGCTAGAACACTATACCAGCAAAACAAAATTGGAACTTGATCTAAGTAGTCACCTCTCGACGATAGCTTCCATAGGCACAAACGCACCATACATTGGACTCCTTGGAACAGTTCTGGCCATTATCATCACTTTTTACATCATAGGCGAACAAGGTGATAACATCAATGCAGGCGAGATCATGAAAAACTTAGCTCTCGCGCTCAAAGCAACTGCAGCAGGACTTTTAGTCGCCATCCCTGCCACGGCAATCTATAATGCACTTCTAACAAAGGTTGATAAAATCTTAGCAACATGGGATATAGCACAAGAGGGACGATGAGAAGAGAAAAGTTTGATAAGATAAACATAGTTCCGTTCATTGATATCGTTCTTGTATTGCTCGTTATCGTTCTTGCAACGGCAAGTTTTATAGAAAAAACAGGCATTGATATCGATCTGCCTACCGCCTCATCAAAAAGCAAGGTCGATCCTAAAAATATAGCAATTACTATAGACGCGAAGGGGAGTTATTTTTATGATGATAAACCCCTCACGCTTGATGAGCTTAGGGAAAATATCACATCACTTGATCCAACCAAAGACAATATAACGATCACGACCGATAAAGCAAGTTCGTTTGAATCATTTGTTGCGATTATTGATATACTCAAAGCCAAAAAATTTGAGAAAATATCAATACTCACAAAAAGGGATTAAGCTACTGTTAGCATTTTATACAATATAACAATTTAAACATTTTTTATATATTTTGGAAACCCGATAAGTACTCTTTTTAGCTTAGCTATTATTCTAAAAAATATTTTCTTTTTATTCGCTTTAGACTCTTTTGTAGCATTATATCTCATATTAAACTCTGCAAGTGCAGCACTGAGGTCTCCTTGAGCATTAATTAAATTCCAAAAATCTAAAAATCCTTCATCGATATTCTCAAGAGTAATTGTTATTTTTTTAGATTTATCTTTTAAAAACAGATCAATATTGGAATTTACCGTTTCACAATAATCCAACGCAACAGACATAGAATCAGTTTTTTTAGGCAACTTCATCAAAACCCCATTTCTATATGCTTTCATAATTCCATACCAATATCGCTTTGCATAACTACGAGAGGTATCATTTTTGTCTCTTTTTAAATGAACATAAAAAGCATCATCACCATATTTCTTATCAAGACGGCCCAAAAACCAAGAAAGCCGATTATCTGCTTCGATATGGTTCTTGGGATAATCTAAACGATCCTCTCCTAACATTCCACTTCTCGATTCATGCGCACAAGAGTAATTTGTAATATAACTGCAAGCACGGTTAAATGTTGTTGAACCACACCGACCGGTATTTAATACAAAAATATTCATTGCAACTCTCCTCCTAAAAATACAACTCTACTTAGCGCTCCAATATCTCATATATTCGTGTAAGTTTCTCGTCAAGCGTATGAATGCTCATAGCCCTTCCCTCTCTGATGTATTCCCTGCCCTCTATGAAAATGATAAGCGTGGGCACACTAAAAACTCCAAGCCAAGCAGCAACTTCGAGATACTCTTTTGTATCTAAGAAAACTCTTTTAATAAATGGAAATTTTTGCTCCAGAAGCTCTTCTATCTTTGGCTTGAGCGCATTACAAACGCCGCAATCCTCCCCACTAAAGTAGAGTGCTACGGCTGTATTGTTATGTACTAATGCTTCGATATCTTCGGGACTCATAAGCTTCCTTAGAAATGATATTATAATGAAAGATAGTATCTAAAAAACTCTTTCAGATGAGTTACAGCCTCCCCTAAATGGCAAAAGTGTATAATTTTGAAAATTATATCCAGGATTAGCAAAGGAAAGATAATGGGAAGAGCGTTTGAATACAGAAAAGCCGCCAAGATGAAGCGATGGGGAAATATGTCAAAAGTATTTCCAAAATATAGCAAGCTTATCACTATGGCAGCCAAAGATGGTGTCCCTGATCCTGATCAAAACGCCAAACTAAGAACCGTCATCCAAAATGCAAAGGCAGAAAATGTACCTAAAGATGTCATAGAAAATGCTATTAAGAGAGCAAGCGGCAAAGATACTGCAGATATCAAAGAGGTGCGATATGAGGCAAAGGGACCTTACGGTGTGCAACTCATCATAGAGTGTGCGACAGATAATGGTACTCGCACAGTTGCAAACGTAAAGGCGATTCTCGTACGCAATAAAGCAGAGCTTCTTACATCAGGAGCACTTGATTTTATGTTCACAAGAAAAGCTGTCTTTCTCTTCGATAAAAAAGATGATCTAGACCTTGAAGAGCTAGAACTTGATCTTATAGACTATGGACTTGAAGAGATAGAAGAGGACAAAGAAGCACAAGAGAATGGGGAAGATAAAGATATCATCCGAATTTATGGTGAATACAAGTCATTTGGTGAGCTTAGCAAAGCATTAGAAGATCGCAAGATAGAGGTCACCAAAGCAACGCTTGAATTCATCCCAAATACCCCTATAGAGTTAGCTGAAGAGCAACTTGATGATGTAGAATCGCTCATAGAGAAACTTGAAGATGATGAGGATATACAAGTAGTTTATACCAATTTGGCATAAGGATGTAAAAATAAAAAATACTTTTAGCGTCTATTTTGTGCTTTGGATCTGTATTTGCAAATGCTGATGCAATCTTAGAATGAATTAAATCTCTTCGAGTTTTGCAAAGCTTGCCCCTACCCTCCCAAGAGCATCAAAATGGACTCTTAGCTTCTCTTTATCAGTGATAATCGCATCATCAAAAAAAGCTTTTTTTACATCTAAAAGCAAAGGTACCGTTTTGCCGCCAAGATCAAGCTCTTGTCTTAATTCACAAAAATACGCTACTTGTGCATCTGCTATCATCGGCGGATAAGCCGCATCAATGATCTTAGTTTCTACCTTGCAAAATTCGGCTTCGCTCTGTTTGCTATCCAATGCCTCACTTGTACATACAAGCTGCTCTTTGTGAGTCACACTTGCTAAGCAAAGCACGCATTTTTTTGTTACTCTTAGATTTTTGAGTGTATCTTTTGGCTTGCCATTCTCTTTATGACCTATGGAGACTACAAGCACTGGCGGGGTTGCACTGAGTGCATTGAAAAAAGAGAATGGAGCGATATTGATGATGTTCTCATTTTCTGTCACTACCCAAGCAATCGGACGCGGAATTACACTTTGAGCGATTAGCTTATAGCGCTCATCCGGGTTTAAGTTTGTAAAATCATACAGCATTATTTTTCCTTTTGATTTTCTAAATAGGTATCGATTGCAGATTTAAGCAGTTCAAGCTTCTTCTTAACCTCTCTTTTCTCCTCAACACTCAAGGCTTTATAGCCTCTAGATTCCGACCATCCGTATCCCCATCGAAAAGATGTCGGCAAATAGGGAGTGCCGCCTACGCGTACGCCTGCTAACATAATCTTAGCAATTTCCGGCTCCCCAACATTTGTGACACATGTTTTTAAAGCTTCATCAGCTTGCAGACGCTCTTCTTTTGTACCGCCTTTCCAATAAGCAAGATCGTGGCTTATGCAACAATTTAACCACTCCGATCTTTGATTGAATGTGCCATCGGGAAATGAACTGCAACCATCGGTTGTAAATAGTTTCAGCTCATTACTCTGAGCGGCTATAGAGACAAAAAATAGAGATACGATACATCTGTTTATAATTTTCAATTCATACCTTTATTGATCAAAATTAATGCCCATACACCTCGACAAAAGCTTCATAGTCCCCTTCAAAGTCGATGATAGTTCCATCGTCTTGTATCTTGATGATACGATTCGCAAAAGCATCGATAAGTTCACGGTCATGTGTTACGCAGATAACACCGCCTTGATAATCATGCAACGCTTCACCAAGTGAAACGATCGCCTCAAGGTCTAGGTGGTTATTGGGCTCATCAAGCACTAAGTAATTGGCACTATCCATCATCATCTTACTTAGCATCAACCTATGCTTCTCGCCACCACTGCACGCACTTACTTTTTTACTCTGCTCTTCTCCTGTGAAGAGCATACGACCAAGACATTTGCGTATCTCATCGATATGCCATTTGGGATCAAAGTTTTGTATCCATTGTGGCAAAACATCTTCGCCTTGTACGATATCTGTTGTATTTTGCGGAAAGTAGGTATTGGTGATTGTCTGCCCCCAGTTAAAATCCCCGCTATCAGATTGTATCTTGCCCATGAGTATCTCGATAAGTGTACTCTTACCGACACCATTACCACCGATGATTGCCACTTTATCATTTTTATTAAGTTTAAATGAGATCTCTTTAAATACCTCTTTATCACCATAGCTTTTTGAAAGTTTATTCACCAAGAGTACTTCATTGCCTATATCTCTATGTGGCTTAAAAACGATAGAAGGGTCTCTTCTGCTTGAGAGTTTTATCTCGCTTATATCAAGTTTATCGAGCTGTTTTTGGCGACTTGTTGCCTGCTTTGCTTTTGAAGCATTGGCACTAAAGCGCGCGATAAATTTCTCCAAATCCTCTTTCTCTTTAAGCGCTTTCGAACGCTCAGTTTGTGCCTGTTTTGCTAACAAATTTGCCGCAATATACCACTCATCATAATTCCCGGTAAACTCTCTAATGGTTTGAAAATCAAGGTCTAAAATATGTGTTACGACACCGTTTAGAAAGTGTCTATCGTGTGAGATGACGACAAGGACACCCTCGTGACGCTTAAGCTCCTCTTCGAGCCAGCTAATCGCTTCGATATCAAGGTTATTTGTAGGCTCATCAAGAAGCAATACATCAGGCTTTAGGAAGAGTACCTGTGCAAGTAATATCTTAAATTTATCGCTACTTGGCAATGAGCTCATAAGCTCACCCTGAGCTGATTTAGAAAACCCAAGTGCTCCAAGAAGTTTTTCTATCTTCACATCACTTTCATAGGTTGGATCTTCCTCTGCACAAATCATCTCAAGCTCTGCTAAACGGTTATTGACAGACTCGCTCTCAAAATCTCCCTCCATATAGAGCTTCTCTTTCTCTTTTTGAGCATCAAAGAGCCTTTTATTGCCATAGAGTACTGCATCGCTAAGGGTAAAATCTTCAAAAGCATATTGATTTTGTCCAAGCACTCCAAGCTTTACCCCTGATTGCAGCTGTACTTCACCTTCACTTTGCTCTATCTCGCCTGAGAGTATCTTGATAAGTGTTGATTTTCCGGCTCCATTTGCGCCTATAAGCCCATATCTTTTCCCTGCATCTAAAGAGATATTGATCTTGTCAAATAGTACTCGTTTACCGTATCTTTGTGTTAGGTTGATCGTTGATAACAAAATAGTCCTTCTGTATTGTAATTTATCATTTGTGAGTTTAAATGCAATTTTAGCATATTGTATTAAAAGTCAGCGTCTATTCTAACTTTTATGTTTAGAGATAAGCTCTTCATTGCGTTTGAGTATCCGCTTATAATCTTTTTGTATCGAAAGGTGTTCATCTTTTAAAACTCTCAACTCACTACTCAGTAACTCAAGCTGTTCTTGCGCCTCTCGAAGCTTATGTTCCGTCTTAAAAAACTCTTCTTGCTTGGATTCATAAGCAACTTTGGTGCGCTCCAACTCTTCGATATATACTTTATCTTTTTCAAGCTCTACTTTGAGTGTTTCGCATTTCTTTATGAGTTCTCCAAGCTTCTTTTTTTGCTCTTGGTCTGTCAATGTAAACTTCTCATTTTGTTGTTTTATCGTTTTGAGCTTGATAGAAAATCCATTGGCTATGATAATCATCATCAAAAAACTACTCAAAATGATAATCATGATGAGAAACAACCATGTACCGATAGAGAGGTTTGCAATAAGCTCAGCCATACAACACTACTCCTCTATGATATCGTAACTATTTGGATAGGAGCAGAACATATCTTGTTGCTTGATAACTTTATTGCTTGAGCGCATATCACTAAAAATAATAAGCACAGAGTTATCAAGTCCATCTTTATAGGCCACTCTACTGAGTTCACCCTTTTGATTGACTTGCAGTGTGTAGATATGCTCTTTATAAGTTGCATTATAGACAGTTGGGCGGATAGGCTTTGCCTCTTTGATAAGCCCGATAAGATCAAGACCATCATCAAGCAGATAAGCACTCACTTGCTCCAAGTTATGATCGACTATAAGTATCTCTTCCATATTGGAGCAAACATCTTTTTTGGTAGGCGAGAGATAGCTCCACTTTATGTTTGAAGGCGAAGAGTAAAGTATTTTGCCTGTATATTTGATCTTCTCTTTTTGGGGGTTTGTTATCTCTTGTGTAAAATTTGCACGAAAAGATTTAGGCAATACGATATCGCTTGCAAGAAGGAAAAATGGAATAAATAATAGTATAAATATCTTCTTCATAAGGCTCCTAAATTAAAAATTTACTATATCAAAAGATGACTTTGATACCGTTTTGTAATTATGGCAGAAAATCGTGATGTAAATAGGGTTAGAATAGAATGCTAAACATAATTTTTAGTATATTTCGATAGAATAATCAAACTTAATAGGTAAAATAATAAGCAAATAAGGCAAACTAATATTATGAGCATAGTAGGCAAAATTTTTTCAAACAGAAATGACAGAATAGTGAAGAAGCTCCTCAAAAGAGCGGCAAAAATCAATGAGCTCGAGATTATCTACAAAGGAATGAGTGATGCGGAACTCAAAGAGAGTTTTGAGGCTCTAAAAGCAGAAGTGAGTAGTGGTCAGAAAAGTCTTGATGAGGCACTCAATGACTCTTTTGCTATCACAAGAGAGGCAAGCATACGAGTGCTTAATATGCGCCATTTTGATGTGCAACTTGTCGGCGGTATGGTTTTGCATGAGGGCAATATCGCTGAGATGAAAACAGGTGAAGGGAAAACCCTCGTTGCAACGCTTGCAGTCATCTTAAATGCCATGGAAGGCAAAGGCGTACATGTCGTTACTGTCAATGACTACCTTGCAAAAAGAGACTCAGAAGAGATGGGAAAACTCTATGAATTTTTAGGTTTTAGTGTTGGGTGTATCACTGCTGATATACAAGATGAACAGGCGAGAAAAGCGCAATACAATCAGGATATAACTTACGGTACAAACAATGAGTTCGGCTTTGATTACCTGCGAGATAATATGAAGATAAGAGCCGAAGATAAAGTACAAAGTACCCATAATTATGTCATAGTTGATGAAGTTGACTCAATCCTTATAGATGAGGCTAGAACACCGCTTATAATTTCCGGTCCTACTAAACGAGATCAAAGTTATTATGGAAGAGCGGATGCAATCGCGAAAAAGATGATTAAGGGCGAGAAAAAAGATACAAAACCGGGAGAGCCTGAAGTGACGACCGGCGACTTTATAGTCGATGAAAAAAATAAAGTCATCATCATGACAGAAGATGGATTGGAAAAGGCGCAGGTACTTTTTGAAGTAGAGAATCTCTATAGCTTGGAAAACGCCGTACTCTCTCACCACTTAGACCAAGCACTCAAAGCACACTATCTTTTTGAAAAAGATGTTGATTATGTCGTAAGAGATAATGAGATAGTCATCGTTGACGAATTTACCGGAAGATTAAGCGAGGGTAGAAGATATAGCGAAGGGCTTCACCAAGCACTCGAAGCAAAAGAGGGAGTAATAATCCAAGAAGAGAGCCAAACACTTGCAGAGATAACTTACCAAAACTACTTTAGGCTCTACAATAAACTAGCAGGTATGACAGGTACGGCACAAACCGAAGCGACAGAGTTTTCTCAGATATACTCGCTCGATGTTATCTCTATCCCTACCAATGTTCCTGTGATGAGAATCGATAAAAATGACCTTATCTATAATACAGAAAAAGAGAAACTGGATGCCGTTACCATGAAAGTAAAAGAGCTCCATAAAAAAGGGCAGCCGGTACTCATAGGAACTGCATCAATTGAAAAGAGTGAGATGATTCATGAGAGACTTGCAAAAGAGAAGATTCCACACACTATACTCAATGCTAAAAATCATGAAAAAGAGGCTGAGATTATCAAAAATGCCGGTGAAAAAAGTGCCGTAACAGTAGCAACCAATATGGCAGGGCGTGGTGTCGATATCAAGATTTTAGATGAAGTACGAGAACTTGGTGGACTCTATATACTGGGTACTGAACGCCATGAAAGTAGAAGGATAGATAATCAGCTCCGAGGAAGAAGTGGAAGGCAAGGAGACCCGGGAGAGAGCCAGTTCTATCTAAGCCTTGATGATAATCTTCTAAGAATATTTGGTGGTGAAAAAATAAGAAACATTATGAATAAAATAGGTGTACAAGAGGGAGAATACATAGATTCCAGGATTGTTACAAAGAGTGTAGAAAAGGCTCAAAAGAAAGTAGAAAATATGCACTACGAGTCTAGAAAACATATCTTAGAATATGATGATGTAGCCAATCATCAAAGAAAAGTTATCTATACATTTAGAAATCAACTCCTTGATCCAAATTTTGATATAGCCTCTAAAATCAAAGAAAATAGAAGCGAGTATGTAAATTATATCCTTGATGCATGCGATATCTTTGATGGAACTCTCGATGAAGATATTGATCCAAGCAAGATTGCACTTATGCTCAAAGAAGATGTCAATATCGAGTTTAATCTCCATAATCTACAATCTAAAAATAGAGATGAACTCTACGAATACATCATAAACGAACTTGAAAAGAATTATGAAGAAAAAATGCAGCCGCTTGCTAGCGAACAAAGAGATGAGATAGAACGTGTACTCTATCTGCAAGTACTCGATCCTGAATGGAGAGAACATCTTTATGAGATGGATGTGCTTAAAACGGGTATTGGACTTCGTGGTTACAACCAAAAAGATCCCCTTACGGAGTATAAACAAGATAGCTATAGACTCTTTAGTGATCTCATTGTACGGATTAAAAATGAAGCTATCAAACTGCTTCAACTCGTGCAATTTGATTTTAAATCAGCCGAAGAAGAGAAAGAGGCGATAGAAAAGATAAGAGATGAGCTTGAAGTTGAAGCCAATGAGCCTCAAAATGATGATGTAACGCAACCGATAAGTGGCGTAAAAAAACCGAAAAGAAACGATCCATGCCCTTGTGGTAGCGGGAAAAAATATAAAAACTGTCATGGCAAAAGCGGACCAAAACAAGGACTCCTCTCTTGAGTGATAAACATCTTGATCAAAA
>JARROQ010000015.1:0-21677 GCA_037383745.1 Sulfurovaceae bacterium | reverse complement strand
TTGTTATGAACTACCCCCTCACAATGGTCACCTTTCAAAAAGATGCGATCAATGATAATATGCTTGAAAAACTCCATCAAAAATTTCCCGAACTTAGATTTAGCCCCTTCTATACAACACAAGTAATCAGCAAACACCAAGGTATGGTTCAAGGAACGATCCTGTATGGAGTAGATAGCAAAAAGGAGAGTGCACTCAACCCTATATATAAAAAATCACAAACTAATAGTACCCAAATAGAGCCATATAGCATCACGATAGGTGAGGGTTTATCAAGTGAGATAAATGTCTTTAGTGGCGATAAGATCACACTCTATTTCTCCGAACAGCAAGCCATAGGCTTTGGCACCATGCCACTTCAAAAAAGATTTACAATTACAGGCATCTATAAAAGTGGGCTCAAAAATTATGACAAAGTGATAGCCTATACGACTCTAGAAGCCTTTTGGAAACTTTTAGGGAAAAAGCAAGGCTTCTACGACGGGGTTCATATCTATGCTAAAGAGCCGATGAAAATCATAGACGCGATAAAAAAAGTACTGCCTGAAAATGTCTTCATAGAGGGATGGTGGGAGCAAAATGGAAACTTTTTTGCTGCTATGGAGTTGGAGAAAAAATCTCTTTTTTTAGTCTTGCTTCTTATCATTCTCATAGCATCACTCAATATCATCTCTTCTCTTGTAATGACAATTATGAGCAGACGCGCCGAAATAGCGCTTATGAGCACTCTTGGGGTCACTAAAAGAGAGATTAAAGCTATCTTTTTTAGACTCGGTGCTGCGATAGGGACACTTGGTATCGTGCTAGGCATACTTTTAGCATTTCTTGGAAAGTGGATTATCGATACATTTGACATCATATCAGTTCCTGAAGATGTTTACGGTGTCAGCAAGTTGCCAATTGATATAGTATTCAGTGATTTTAGTTTAGTTGTTATCGGTGCGGCCATTATTGTCATCATAACTTCGCTCTATCCGGCACAAAAAGCAGCAAAGCTCAATCCACTTAATATCTTGAGAAATGAGTAATAACCTACTCCTTTTCAAATTGCTTATAAAAAGTTACCATTCGCTCCAAAAAGACAACAGGAAGCAAAAGCACATCTTGTGCTACATTTGTTTCGATTTTTGGATCTTCATAGCTCCCTGTAATTCGCGTACCTATCGTTAAGCTTTCATCTTTGCCAAGCAAGATATAACCAAGAACAGGTATCTTACCGAGAAAACTTCCGGCCTCTTTTACACTCTGAACAGCGAGATCAATCTCGACAACCTTCGTTTTTAAATTCACGGTTCCCCTACCCGCTATATTTGCCGTTTTTCCTCGTATATATATCGAATGAAAGTCGATGATATCATCCTTAAGTGTATAGTCTATGATGCCATCTTTTATCTCAAACCCTTTTGATGAAAAGCCCGGAGAGTTCAGTGAAGCGAGTGAGGGGATTGTATTGATAAATGCTAAAAGATTATTGTAGAGCATAAAATCATTCATGATTCCGCCCTCAATCAATATATCTCCCCTCATCTCTTTATCAACATCTCCACTAAATTTAAAACTATATCTCCCGTTTTTTAATCCGTTAAAATTGATAAGTTTTGCAAGCAATTTATCTTTTGTTCTAAAGGCTTTAAACTCAATATTACGATTTTTCTTGCTAAACTCTATGATATCACCATCCATACTGCCGACTACTTTAACATTTTGTTTTGAATCGATATCAGCATCGTAATGATCTGTTAGAAGTGAATATTTACCATACCGTATCTTGCCGTTATCTGCAGATATACTGATCTTACCAAGAAGGCTCTTTGCAGAGTTGCTATAATTTTCTTTTGATGCAAGAAGCTGCTTGAGATCAACATTCATTGTATCAAGCCAGATGAGTGATTTTTTAGAATCATAAGTTAACTTTTTCCCAAAAGCATTAAGTCGCATATTGCCGTTTTTAACCGTCCCGCTAAATGGGATTCTACTCTCACAAACATCATCTTTCTCAAACAAAAAACACTCATCCCAGAAGAGGGTTCCATCAAATGCATAATTCTTAAAATCACTTGTTACGATTTTAAGCGTTCCCCCCTTTTTGGAGATTGGATGATTTTTCATAAATGGAGCTACCTTTTTTATATCTCCTAGCGATATAATGACATTACCATCTTCTTTTTGTATCTCCAGATCATATTCGGGTAATTTAAAGAGGAGTTTATTGTCATAATCAACATCCAGCTTTATCTTTTTATCTTTGATGTTAATAATATTTTTTGTAGCCCCATTAATTGCTAAACTTTTTGTGTCAAGCAACAGCTCGCCTTTCTTTTTCTTCACATCAAGCTCACCATCCACTTTGAGATCATAATCTTTATCTTTGAGCGCTATATCCTTTAGAGTCAATATATTTTTTCTCAAAGTTACCTTGCCGCTTTGTGCAATGAGCGGTATACCGCCAAGATTAATCTCACTTTGAGCTAATATATCAACATCTACATTTGCATATATTTTTTTAGGAAAAAATTTAATATTGAGCTCGACATCAGCACTTGCTTTGCCGCTATTTTGTTTCACGGGGAGATTGATCTTATACGCACTGAGTATATCTAAAACATTTTGACTTAAGGTAGTATCTTTTGATCCTAAAGAGACTTTGATTCTTGCCTTATCTTTATAGGGAATATCGCTGATAACCACATTGCTCGTTATACTCTCCCCCTCATAGGTCGCATTTTTAGGGTACAAATGGAGATCTGAATGGGTATATTCGACTTTCACATCGGTTGCATGTGCGGCAGGAAGGCCTTCTTTAAAATGAACATCTACATCTTTTAATGTAGCCACACCCCTCATACCATCTAAATCTATATCAAAACGACCATTATGATAAGTCAATTTTGAATTAAACCAATCAAGCTTATAACTTTTTGCTAAAACTTTTCTTGTAATCCAAGCTTTGATTTTCTCTTTGAGTGGAAAGATATCAGCAAGAGGTTTGATGTCATGAAATGTATCTGTTTTAATATCGATAGATATGTCATCACTACTCTTTGTGATAGCAAAGGCACCATCAAGAGTTGCGCTCTTTATGCTACCGTTAAAATCCGCCGTCTCATCAAGATAATTATAAACACCTTTGGAGGCAACGACAAGATCACTCTTTTTTAGTTTTGCAAAAGGGATATCAACATTGAGCTTTCCATCCTCTTTTTGCAAGTTTGCGTTAATCTCATAATCATCGCTTAAAAAATAAAACTTTTTACCCTCAGTGATGATAAATGTAAGTTTTTTATCTCCGATATGTAGTTGCTTGATCTCGAAATAGTCAAATAGTTTCAAGGTAAAATTGATACGATTAAAAAGAGTATCGATATCTTCAAGCGCACTACTCTGCCCGCTTAACGAATAGTTCCATGTAAGCTCTTCGGCTTTAAAAGTCAACTTTTTATCAAGTTTTAAGTATAATCCTTTAGCGTTAAATATTCCGCCATAAAAATTATCTAAAGATATTCCTATCTTCAAAATAATAAAAAGAGTGATAAGTATGATTGAGAGATATAAAAAAAGATTACCAATGATAAACTTGATAGGACGCGCTACTCTTTTTATGATAATTTCCTTTATGTTCTATATAACAATCCCCATCAAGACAACTTCGACTGTGCTTGTGCCACAGGGCTCAATAACGCATATTATATCACACTTGGGTAAAAATGGATATGCTGTTTCAAAAATAGATAAATATATACTTTGGATGCTTGGAACACCTCAAAGCGGATGGATAAATATGGGAAAAAATGAGATAAACCGCATTGACTTCTTTTATAAAATTGTCAATGGAGAGACGAAGCTTATGGAGGTACAACTCATACCCGGCGAAACGCTTGTGATTTTCTTTGAAAAGTTAAACAAAGAGCTCGCGCTTGATACAATAAAGCTAGCAAACTACTACAATGAACTCTCACCTTACAAAGAGGGAGGTATTGCTGCTGATACCTATCATGTTCCTTACGGCATTAGTGAGTCTGCACTCATAAGATTTCTCATTAAAGAGTCCGAAGAAAGATATGCAAATCTTTCAAATAAAATATATGGCGTTTATGATAAAAATCGCTGGAAGAAGATACTCATCATCGCCTCTATCATCCAAAAAGAAGCAGCAAACAATGAAGAGATGCCACTTGTCTCTTCTGTAATCTACAATAGACTCTCAAGAGGTATGGCTTTGCAGATGGATGGCACGCTTAATTATGGGAAATACTCCAATATAAAAGTAACTCCCGAAAGAATCAAGAACGACACAAGTAGCTACAATACATACAAATACAAAGGGTTACCTCATGATCCTATCTGCGCCGTCTCGACCGATGCTATACTTGCAGCCATTAAGCCTAGCCATACAAAATATCTCTATTTTATGAGACAAAGCAATGGGAAACACCAGTTTTCAAAGACCTACAACCAACACCTTCGATCAATTCAAAAAAGGAAGAGAGATCTTAGATAATCTTTTTTCTCATATCTTCAAGATCAAAAAGCATAACATCTTTTGGCGGATTATTTGCTAGCTCATTTGAGAACCCCTGTTTTGAAAAAAGCACAAATAAATCGGGTTTCATATGAAGCGTTTGGCTCTTGGAGACGAGCTTGCTCAATTCATTTTTGCAGACTTTTCTGTTTTTATATTTGCACTCTCCAAAAATTACTTTTCCACTCTTTGTAATGGAGATGATATCAAATTCATTATCTTTGTCCCAATAACTACCAAGTGAAATGATAGGATCTATCTTGGAAAAATGCTCTTTTAGTATCTCGTTTGATAGCTGCTCAAATACAAGACTTCGCAGTCGCTCATACCCTTTTTCAAAATAATCAATAAATCGATTGGTCTCTTTTGCGATGATTGATGCTCTGTAAGGCTCTACAAATCCAAACCAAAATCGATAAAACGGCTTGCTAAATCTAACTTTTGATTGGATTCTATAACCTCTTTTTACATCATGCGTGTATTCTCTTGGGTGCTCCTGATAGATAATGCCTAATGATTCAAGCTCTTGGATGATCTTCTCCCCAAGTGTTTCTGCTATCCTCGCTTTTTTTAGTATGGCATAGAGCCTTCCATCACCTCTTGCTGAAGCAATAAGTATTTCTCTATAAGGGGACTCTAAAATATACTGGGGAGTAATGCAGGATTCTAGTTTGAGAAAATCATTTTCAACTAAATTTTTAATAGATTCAAAGAGATCGGCAAAATAGTCAAACTCTAAAGGCTCTTCAATACCGCCAAAAATAGAAAAATATTCTATAGTCTGTTCAAAATCCAAATACTTATGCGTATTAAAAAAATCCCTAAATAACTCTTTTATGTTCATCCTATTTTTATATTATTGGAGTATATTAACATACTTTTGTTACAATATTTTTAATTTTCAGCTATAAAACTTTTAAAAATTTATCTTTTGAGCATAAAATGGAAAACTTTAACACATCATCACCGGAGATTATCAAGATCCAAAAGGGATTGAGACTTACAAAAACTCTTCTAGTCTCTTCTCTTGTTGCCGGTGAAAAACATACAGGCAAAAAAACGCTTATAAAAAATATCTTTCCTGATGCTTTTTGGATCGATGCTAGAGATATAAAAGAGGTTAAAAGAGCTCTAGAGCTTCACCAAGAGGTCGTCTTGACCAATTTTGATAAGTCTCTTCCATATAATGAAAGTGACTTTTACTCCAAAAGGGTTGTTGCAATATGTGATGATCCTACGATTGCAAAAAAGAAAGAGTCGCTCTTCTCTTTTGTGTACCTCCTGCCTTCGCTCAAAGATAGACCTGAAGATGTAAAAATATTAACTAAGATATTTCTCAATGAGGCAAAAGAGATTATAGGGGCTGACATCGATGTCAACATGGAGAATCTTGACATATCACAAAATATAAAATCTCTAAAAAAGTGTATCTACAAAAAAGTTTTTTCAAGTTCTTTGGATAAAAATGAGATAAAATCTATACTGTATAGTTATCTTTATGATGTACTTGATGAAGAGAACGGGTACAGAGAGTTGATTGAGGTTTTTGAAAAGCCACTTATTGAAGCGGGTCTAAAAAAATACAGATCACAGTTAAAGTTAGCCTCGATACTCAAAATAAATAGAAACACACTAAGAAAGAAGATTTATGAGCTTGGAATCGATTGATTTTAACTTTTTAATTGAAGCAGATATTAACCCGATAATTATCTTTTCTCCTGATGGTCATATAATCCACCTCAATTCTACTGCTGAAGTACTTTTAGGATACACATCTTCTAACGAGCTCTTTGAAATAGCCATGCAGTATGCCCCACAGACTTATGGACACAAAACAACAACCATGGATCTTAAATATAATCTGTTTCTTTTCTACGGTATCACAGTTGGATATGATAATGATGAGTACATCTATCTAAGGCTCTATCATAAACCAAGACTTGGATCAAATAAAGAGCCCCTTAACTGTAATACAACGCAAACTGATATAAATACACTTATTGAGGCCAATATCGCACTTTTTCAGATAGAGAGCAGCGCTGAGATAACTCTTTTAACTGATCAAGGACTTCCCGAGATAAAAATAGATCAAAACCGCTTCTCTAAGTTGCTCAATAAATCACTCAATAACTTTAAAGATTGTAATAGTGTTGATATTTCTCTCAAATTAATCATAGGGGAATATATCATAATCAAAAAAGAGAAACATCAAATACTTTCACTTGAAATAAAATCTGAGAGCAGAGATAGCACCTTTGATAGCCAGCTAGAATCTCTATCAGAAAATAGCTTTATCACTATTTCACTCAATGAAAACTCTATCTCTCTTGAAATTCCATTTATTGCACAATAGAAAAAATATAATTGCCTATTTTTTAATCAAAATTTACTATATTGATATTTAGTTTAAATGCTACTATTAAATTGTGAAAATTAACACAAAGGATTAGAGATGAAAAATAGATTTTTCGCTTTATTGGCACTCATGTTGCCAATAGGACTTTTTGCAGATGAAAGCGCTTTAAATAGTGGCGATACAGCATGGATGATAGTAGCAACTGCACTTGTTATGCTTATGACTCCTGCCGGATTGGCACTCTTTTATGGTGGTTTAACAAGAAGTAAAAATGTTCTCAATACTATGGGGATGAGCTTAATTGCTTTTGCTGTTGGGACACTTGTTTGGGTTTTGTTTGGATATAGCATAGCCTTTGGCGAGGGTGACTACATAGGAACAGGTAAGCTGTTTTTAGCAGGCATTACGGATGGGAGCTTAACCGGGAGTATTCCTGAGCTTCTTTTTGTTGCATTTCAGGGTACTTTTGCGGCAATTACAGTTGCTATCGCATCCGGTTCAATGATAGAGAGAATTAAGTTTTCTACTTACACTATCTTTGTAGCTCTTTGGGTTGTCATAGTTTATGCTCCCATCACGCACTGGGCTTGGGGTGGCGGTACAACACTAAACTTTGGTGAGATGGACTTTGCCGGTGGTACAGTTGTTCATATCAATGCCGGTATAGCAGGATTTGTTGTAGCCATGATAATGGGACCAAGAAAAGATTATGGGAAAGTTGCGCTTAAACCATTTTCACCGATACTTGCAGTTCTTGGTGCTGTATTGCTCTGGTTTGGATGGTTTGGATTTAATGCTGGTAGTGAAGTAGCAGCTGACGGCGTTGCGGCAAATGCATTCCTTATCACTAATGTAGCAGCATCTCTTGGTGTTATCGGATGGATATTTTGCGAATGGATTATCTATAAAAAACCAACACTTGTCGGTGGAGCATCAGGTGCTGTAGCCGGTCTAGTAGCGATTACTCCTGCCTCTGGTTCTGCAGATACAATAGGTGCAATTATCATTGGTCTTGTGGGCGGTATCGTTGGTTTTGTGGGTGTTTCTAAATTGAAAAAAATCTTCAAAGTAGATGATTCACTTGATGCATTTTGGGTGCATGGTCTCGTAGGTATCTGGGGTTCTATTGCAACAGCGATATTTATAGCTCCGTATCTTATGCCCGAAGATTTTGCACTTGGAAGCCAACTCATAGCGCAAATTAAAGCGGTGCTATTGACAATCGTATATAGTGGTGTTATGACAGCCATTGTTTACTTTATATCAAGTATAATTACAGGTGGCGGTAGAGTTAGCGAAGAGACTGAAAATGCAGGTCTTGACGAAAACGTACATGGCGAAAAAGCAATCAATCTCTAATATAAAGGAAATAAGATGAAAAAGATAGAAGCTATAATAAAACCTTTCAAACTTGAAGAGGTCAAAGAAGCACTTGTGGAAGCTGGAATAACCGGTCTTACAGTAAGCGAAGTAAAAGGTTACGGTAGACAACAAGGTCATTCTGAGCTCTACAGAGGAGCTGAATATGTGGTTGAGTTTATTCCTAAGATAAAAATAGAGATTGTTGTAAGTACTGACGAATATGCGAAAGTTGCTATTGACGCAATTACAAACGCAGCCAAAACCGGAAAAATTGGTGATGGTAAAATATTTGTTACTGATATCTCTAATGTTATTAGAATCAGAACAGGCGAAACAGACGCAGACGCTCTATAAAAACTCACGAACCCCTCTTCTTTAGGGGTTCGAAACCTCTCCCTAAACTCTCTTTTAGTATGATACAATATCATAAATCAAAAGGGGATAGCAATGATTATAATTCCTGCTCGCATTGGCTCAAGCAGATTTCCAAATAAGATACTAGCTGATATTGACGGTATTCCGATGGTTGTAAGAACAGCATTGAGTGCCCAAGATATTGATAGTGTATGTGTAGCAACTGACTCCGGGGAAGTTATTGACATATGTAAAACATTTGATATTGATGCGATTATAACATCAGACAAACACAACAGCGGCACTGATCGCATATATGAAGCTGCACAGAAACTACAATTGCATGATGAGGATATAATTATAAATGTACAAGCCGATGAACCTTTTCTTGAGCAAGAGGTTATAAAAACTGTACATATGCTCACAAAAAACAACATAAAAAATAAAGATATACTTATCAATTCATGCTATAAGGAGATTAGCTCTTTGGTAGCTGATGATCCAAATATTGTAAAAGTAGTAACCGACAAAGATGATATGGCACTCTATTTTTCAAGATCAAAGATTCCCTATTCAAGAGATCATTTTTTAGATCAATATAAAGCGCATATCGGGATATACGGCTTTACAATGTATTCGCTTCATCTCTTTGCTGATTTGCCAAATACTATGCTCGAAGATATAGAGAAATTAGAACAATTAAGAGCACTTTATAGCGGTTATAAGATTGCTATGAAAAAAGTAAAAACTGATAGTTTTGGGATAGACACCCCGGAAGATTTAGAGAGAGCCTTAAAAATTCATAGGCTCTAAATTTTCCTATCCTTTAACTGCTTTTCCTAGATCCCACATAGGCATAAATATACCAAGTGCCATCAAGAGCACCAACCCGGCTATAAAGAACATCATAATAGGTTCAATGTAGGTACTAAGATTATCAATAATATCTTGAAACTGCATATCATAATAGGTTGTTACTTTTTCAAGCATCGCATCAAGCTGGCCACTCGCCTCTCCTGCTTTTATCATCTGCAAGAGCATATTTTCAAAAAGACCCGTCTGCTCAAAAGCTTCAGTGAGATTCATCCCTCTTCCAATATTTGCATTTACCTTTTCAAGCTGCTCTTTTATGACACTATTATCAACCATTCCAACTGCCGTTTCAAGTGCCTCAGAAACAGGTATACCCGAACGCACAAGCTCGCCAAAAACAAGTGTATATTTATGCATGGTCGATAAAAAGATTACTCTATTTATAAGATAAAATCTCTTGTGAATTAAGATTTTATCTATCTTATATTTGAACTCTTTATTATTCTTATAAAAATATACTGTCGCGTATATTGAAGCTACAAGTGCGACAATAACAACAACACCATAATTACTAAAAACATACTCGAGTTTTAAAAGTATCTGTGTAGGAATTGGAAGCTCTGTTTTAAATTTATCAAAAATCTCTTTAAATTTTGGTACAACTGCCATAATCAGAATAACAAACGCTACTGCCATTGCCGTAAGAGTTATAAGCGGATAACGAATCGCTTTTTTAAAACGTGCTATATTGTTTCTAATACTTTCTAAGATATCAGCTAGTTTATGATAAGAACCAGAAATATTACCGGTTCTCTCGCCAAGTTTAGTCATAGCTAAACTCACATGCCCAAACTCGTTTCCATATTTTCCCACAGAATCTGACAAGCTCTTTCCAGCATTAATATCATTACTAATGTCATAGTAGATATCTTGAAGTTGCATATTATGAGTATTGGCTGCCACATCTTTGAGGGTATCATTAATTGGTATGCCGGCATCAGTCATAACTGCTATCTGTCTTATGGTGGCAATTTTATCATTAATATTAATACTCTTTTTAAATGACTTTTTTAGTTTAGCAGTCAAATTACTAATAACTACTTCAACCGGAGGCGAAGTAGGCATAGCTTTCAAAATAATGCCTGAAGGAAATTTATTTTTTGCCTTTGTGATTGCCATTTTTTGATTCTCAGCTTCTATAAGCTCGAGTCTCTTTTTCCCTTTATACATGATTGAAACATTAAAATAATCCATTATAACCTCGCAACTCTATAGACTTCATCTAGAGTAGTTTTACCTTGCATTGCCTTATTTATACCGTCAGCAAACATTGATACAAACCCCTCTTTTATTGCCTGTTTTTCCAAATCCTCTTTTGAGGCACCAGAAGCAATCATATGAGATAGCTTTTCACTTATCGGCAACATCTCCGAAACCATCTCTCTTCCGGCATATCCACTATGCCTACACTCTTTACAACCCTCACCTTTAAAGAACTGATAATCCCCTTCTCCAATATACTCTTTGATATCCTCTATGATATTAGGAGGAAGAGTTATAGGAGCTTTACAGTGCTCACATATCTTTCTGACAAGCCGTTGTGCTTGAATACCCACAAGCGCACCACTTACTAAATAGTTTTCAACACCCATATCAATCATTCTGTTGATTGCACTTACAGAATCATTCGTATGCAATGTTGAGAGCACAAGGTGCCCGGTAAGTGCAGCTTGAATAGCTATACGGAGCGTTTCAGTGTCCCTAATCTCTCCTATCATTATCTTATCAGGATCCTGCCTTAAAATTGAGCGTAAGGCATCTGAAAAACTAAGTCCAACATGTGCATTTACTTGGACTTGCTGAATCCCACTCATTTGATATTCCACAGGATCTTCAACGGTAATTATCTTATCCTTAACATCCCTAATACTATTAAGCGCCCCATAAAGGGTTGTTGTTTTACCACTTCCTGTTGGCCCGGTAACTAGAACAATTCCATAGGGAACCTGAATTGCATTTGAGAATTTTTCATAACAAACCTTGCTCATTCCGGAATCTTCAAGACGAATCATTGCTTTTGTTTTATCAAGTATTCTAAGTACAATCGATTCTCCAAAAAGTGTCGGCAAACTTGAAACCCTAAAATCAAAATCTTTACCATTAATTGCAGCACTAAAGCGACCATCTTGGGGTTTTCTCTTCTCGGCAATATCAAGATTTGATAAAAGTTTCATTCGAGATGAAAGCGGTGCGAAAATATCTTTATCAAATGAAAAAGTTTGTCTAAGCATCCCATCAACCCTCTCCCTAACCGAGCAACCTTTCTCAAGTGCTTCGATGTGAATATCACTTGCCCCGGCATAAATAGCTGATTTTAGTATGAGATCAATAAGTTTCAATATAGCAGAAGATTCACCATCCATAGCCTCCTTACTCTCTTGAGCTAAATCTTTACGAATATCAATGACTAAACTTTTTATGCTCTCATTCGCCTCAAGTCTTCTGAGATATTGGAGTATCTGTTTTGGACTTGCGACCGCAACAGAGATTGGCTTTTTTGGAAATATTCTTGAGATAGCATCATAAGCGGACATATCAAGAGGATCAGAAAAGACAACACCAACATGCAAATCAGTCTCCTCAAAAGGAATAACACTATATTTCATGAGTTGCTTATAGGGAACTTCTGAGAAAAGTCGCATATCAAGTTCAATTTCATCAAGATCAATAAATTTAACTTTAAGCTCTTTTGCGGCCATTTGTATAATATTTCTAGTATCTATCCCATCTATCTGTTCAACATCACTCAGAGTGATCTCGCCTTGTCTTATCTTTTTGGATAGATATTCATTTGCTTTATCTGCATCAAGCATATTCTCAGCTATAAGATTGGCGATAGAAACCTTTTTGGGAGGTCTGCATTTAACAAGCGTAGATAGATTGTCCTTTGTGATGAGTTTATCTCGCAACATCATCTCAATTATTTTTAGCATGCCTTTCTCCCCTTTATGGTTAAATAATATCTTTTTGAATTTTTTTCATTAATCTTTCAGCCTCTTTTGAATCTTGAGTCTTTAAAAAAGATTTTAAAAGCTCGAGCGCTTCTTCTTTCTTGCCAAGTTTATATTTTGCTTTTGCAAGCACCATCCAGCTCTCATTGATGTTAGCAATTTTGTTTGTCTCAACCGCCCAATCATGAGCCTTTGCATACTCACCGTTTGAATAGTAAGTTGAAGCTAAAAAGAGAGAGTCATAAGGGTCTTTATCTTTTTTAAATCTCTCTATTACATTTTCTAAAACACTCTTATCAACCGGTACCTTTTTTATTTCAATAACTACTTTTTGTTTTGTCTTAGGTGTAGCGCTAACCGGTGCAACAGGAAATGCTGCGTCATTAGGGTCAAGGAAAAGAGCATCTTCTACATTATGCTCAACCGGTTGACTACTTTTAGTGCCGAGATTATTACCAATCTCCAACTTAGCTATCATGGGGTTGCTCTCGAGTTTTATATTTTGTATTTTAACATTTGATGGTAAGCTAATATGTGCCTTAGCATGGTCACTACTCAAGAATATACCACTAATAACAACAAATATAAATGCAATACTAAGAACACCTGCTGGTGCATATTGTTTGATTTTGTATTTTTGCCATCGTTCTTCTAATTGTTTTATCTCATACATTTATATATCCTAACTTCAAAGCTGCCATCTCAATAATTTTTGGATCCATGGCTTGATAATTTACTTTGAGCGGCTCATGCTTATCATAATACTCACTAATTTCAAATATAGAATAAAGAAGCTTATTACAATCTCTAAAATTACCTTTTGTAATCTTATGTATCAAGCGTACCTCTTTATCTTTGATAATATTAGCTATTTCATAAAGATCTTTGTTGAGTAACTTTCTTCTCATGTAATCACCAAGCTCATCCCTAGAGGCATTTTTAAGCTCAACTATCTCCCAAATTCTTGTTTGAAAATGTTTTTTTGCAACCAAATCTTCATCTTCATTTTTATGCAAAGAGATAACAAATTTAACTGCTCTCGTATCCGATAACAATCTAATTTTTTCAAGAACATCTGCATTATACATCTGAGCCTCATCAATCAAAAAAACAACCTCTCTTTTGCCTCGTATACTTTTGCAGTAATTCACCAAACCAAAAAAATTTATCTTTGCATCAAGCGATACACTCTCACTTGTTAAAGGTGCAACCAAACATCGTAAGAAATAGTTCTCATCAGCTGCTGGAATCTCAAGATAATGAATCTCTTTCTCATACTTAAGCTCATTATAGAGCCTATTAAGCAGTATGCTCTTCCCGGTACCCGGCTTGCCAAAAATCAAAATCATCTTTAGGGGTTTATCTAAAGATTTCTTAAGTTTATCGTATGCAACGATTGATGACCCTAACTCTACATAATCATCAACATCAACGCTATCGATAAAGACATTTTTGGCATCCTCATATCTACTTTTCATTCAATTTTGTATATCCTAAATCTTTCATATCGACATCTTTTGCATTTTTAACAACATGAGGTGTGATAACAATAACAAGTTCCTCAACGGTTTCAATCTTCTCGTCTCTGCTAAAGAAATATTTTAAACCAGGTATATCTCCCAAAAGTGGAACTTTATTAGATTTTGTTCCATTCTTACTTGTAATAAGTCCGCCCAAAATAGCATGCTCACCATCTTTTACTTTGATAACGGATGCAATCTGTCTTCTAATAAGATCCGGCGGTATTGTTCTTGCTGTAGTCTCTGAGCTTGAAATAGTATCAACGGTATCCGAAATTGACGGATTTATCTTAAGTGTGACCATCCCGTTTGGATCGATTTCCGGTGTAATATCAAGCAAAATTCCGGCAAATACAGAATCAACCAATTCGCCTTCTGATGATGTTGATCCTCCGCCACTGCTCGATGTGGTACTGGACTTTATCTTGTAGAAAAGCTCTTTACCAACACTTATAAGTGCCGGTTGATTATTAAGTGTCATCACCCTAGGACTTGAAATTGATTTCACATCCCCCTGTGTTCCTAGAAATTTTACAATGTCGCCAACTTTAACACTTCCTGTAGCCACTAATGCCTGTGCATTTGCAGGTGTAGTCCCCTCCAAGGGAGTATATTCTGTGAACCCTTCTCCTAGCTCATATGTTGCAGAAGCAATATTATTTTGATAATGCATTAAAGTATTTACTGTAAGATTTTGCAAACTATATATCTGTGACCAATCAATACCGGTTGTTCGGCTATTATCAAAACTTACTCCCAAGATTCTCACATCAATCATCACTTGCTGTTTGATTTGACTTTTAAGTGTATTAATATATTTCGATACTCTCTCTATCTGATCAGCAGTCCCGGTTACTGTTATCATTCCTGCTTCAGGGTTAATGATCGGTGCAACAGGATTATACTCCCATATTTGCCCATCAGGACCAACCCAACTATCATCAGATGTTTTTGTAAAGTGTGTGCTTCCATCAGATGCACCTATCAAAATTCTTTGTAACTCTTTTTCTACCGTTTTCCAAAATTGAAAATCATCATTACTCTCTATAGTTGTACCGGTCTTAGAAGTTCCCGATCCGCCACCTTCGCCTGTACCACCAGCAGCATTATTAGAGTTGGCTATGGTAACATGTGCATTACTTTTACCAACTCGTTGTCCTGAAATATAATGAATACGAAAAGTTCTTGTAATTAAATAGGATATATCTAATTTTTTACCATCAAGAGTATAATGCAAATCATTATCTTCTAAAACAGTATTTAAAAAACCTCGCAGTGTTGCATTTTTTAAATTAACATAATAAAGATTTTGATTCATTTTTTTCTTTGCTGCCTCATCCTTAATAATCACGCTTAAGTTACATGTATCGGCAATATTCTCTACCACATCACCTATTGTGAGTTTACTGTCAAGTGTGGCACTAAATAGTTTTCCATTACACTCACCTGCATTCACAAAAAGTGTTAATCCAAAAAACAACAATAGTGTTACTAAAATACTTTCTTTTTTACTTTTTATCATCTGCTTACCTCGCTTCAATTTTGATAAAACTATCTTTTTTACTTTTCAAAAATAGCTCTTTAGTCCGATCTTCTCTTTTAAGAAGTACTCTGTTTGAAGTTATGCTAATAACTTTATAACCCTCAACCTCATCATTAAGCCCAATCCACTTATTATTAATATAGGCTTTAGAATTCATAATTCCTTTTAAAGAGATTTTCTCAACTGGTTGCACCATAGCTCCATCAATTTCAATACTCTCTATATAAAAAGGATTTTTTGTATTGTTTAAGACCTTAATAGTTATTCCTTCTCTTGGAGAGTCAATTTTGGAAATTTTATCATCAATGTTTTTTATCTCAACATCTTGTGCATTCACAAATGACAAGAGAAGAAAACAGATACATATATATTTTTTCATTAGTGATTTACCCCCCATACTGAGATACTAATATCCGCATTAATAAAAGATGAATTGGCATCTTTATAAATTTTACTTCCATAGATATCGGTTACAAGTCTATTTTGCTCGATATCATTCATAAATTTCAATATATCTTTATAATCCCCCTGGCATGCAACTTGAATCTCTAAGACATGTCCAAAGCTATTATTTGAATCTACAAATGTATTTGTGATACTGGAGATATCAATACCGTTTGACTGGGCCTTTTCCGTAATTGAATCTAAAAATCTAGACCAACTCTTTTTATCAAAAATCATATCAGATAACTTCTTCGTTCCATCATTGATGTGCTTGATCCTATTTTTATAATCTTCTATGCTTTGCTTTTTCCTATTAATTTGCTTATCATATTCTTTTACATAATGATCTCTATCACCATTTACTGTAATATTCTGCAAATACCGCTTATGATCATTGAGACTTTTTTCAACTTTACTTTTCTGATTTCCGGCATTTTTATCCATCTGTTCAGCACTTGGACCAAGACCATAATAACCGATAAAGGCAACAAAGAAGGCAATACCAATAATCATCATCCATTTTTCACGCTCACCTTTTTCTCCAAAATAGAGATCAAGTTTTTCTAAATTGTCTTCAAGTAGTTTCATTTTAATTCCACCTTTAACACACCATTATAGTAACTGCTATTTTTATCTTTCGTGATAGCCTCTATGTTGATATCTTTTATATCATTAAATCTGTTTTTAGCAATATAATCAATAAGCTCGGTAATTTTCTTATCATTCTTACCAATAACCGAGATATAGAATTGGCTTTCATTATTTTCTAACGAGCTCACCGAGACATCAAACTGCTTAAGATACTTCGAAAAATTATAAAAAACTTCTGAGCGCATCTTATAATTTACTTTTTTATCATAGATAGCATTCAGTGTATTTGCCTTATCGTTATAGACACCTCTTAGCTTACTTTCTTTTTTTGTCAACTCTTCTATTTTTTTCTTTTTCTCAGCCAAAAGTCTTGTGTATTTATCAACCTCTTTTTTCAAATCATCATCTTGGCTCTGCATAAATGCACTCTGTGTTTTTGCAATCATTGCTGAGAAAAAATAATACCCAGGATACAAAAGAGCGATCCCTAAGCCAATTCCCATTGCTATTGTAAATTGACCACTTGGACGATTTGTAAAAGAAGGCGGTCTTGGGAAAATGGTGAGATTGGCATAAGAGGAATCATCTTTCAAAAACTCTAGTGCTCGAAGTGCTAAAAGATATTCAAGTTGATCTGTATACCACTCATTACTTCCTAAATCGTACTCAAACAATAAGTCTTTTGCAGCCATGCCAAGATAATTTTCACTATATTGTGACAATCCTGCGATACTACCTATAATAGAGCCGATAAAAATATTGTCAACAGCATCGAGCGAGAAGGCTCTTTTGGAATAGATAACAACATCATTAAGAGCAACAAAAACCTCGCTAAATATTTTCATAAGTATCTGTTGCGACTCTTGTTCTTTGAAATATATGCCATCTTTTATCAGTGCATTGATAAACTCTTTTTTATCAACATTCTCACCTTTTGCCTCGCAATACATAATATGTATCTTGTCGAGTGAAAAATCTAAACTTTTTGCATAAAGATAATTGCCATCTTTATAGACGCTAATAAAAGCATCTTCTTGCATAAAATATATAAAAAGATCTGTTCTGCCTCGCTGCAATATATCTTTGTCATAAAGAATTTTATATAAAAGAGGTGCTGGAAATATAAGGTCAACATATTTAGCATCACTTACTATATCACCATATAATTCTCGCAGTCTCTCCGGTTTGGCAGCAAAGACATCAAAAAGTCTCTCTTCGCCTTCACTTGGAGACTCAAAATGGTCAATCACATATTCACTTGCCTGATCTAATCCTAACTCTTCATATGCCTTGTTCTCAATAGCACTATCAATATCTACTTCATAAACTGATCTGCTTATACTTATCTTTGCAGAGATATAATCTCTATTAGATAGATAAGATGCTAAAAAGTTTGAAGTATTGAATGTTGGCTTATTCTGCAGGCTAAGCTTATTAGACTTTAGAAGATAACTGTTTTTCGTATACGGATTAACAGTTACGATCCTTGAGATAGACTTTATTATGATTAATCAATTATATATCCAAAATTTTCCAAGTCATCCCTGTTCTTACTCCATCCTTTTTTTACCGTTACAAACAACTCCAAAAAGCATTTTTTTCCCGATAACTTCTCGATAGATTCCCTCGCACTCTTCCCTATTCTTTTTATAGAGATGCCGCCTGTGCCGATAATCATCCTCTTTTGTATATCTTTTTCCACGATTATTGTGGCGCGAATCCTGTCGATATCTTTTTGCTCATCGATCTTATCTATAATGACATCACTTTCATAGGGAATCTCATCACTGATATTTTCAAAAATAGATTCTCGAATAAACTCTTTATAAATGGATCGCATGTACTCCGTAGTAAGCATATCATCATCATAAAGCCATGGTGAAGGCTCTAAATACTTGACTATTTCATCTAATAATTGGGTTTTTCCTATATTATTTTTGATAGAAAATGGAATAATAGCTTCAAATCTATCTTGATACTTTTGATACATTGATAACTGCTTTAAGAGTTCTTCATTACTGAGCCAATCAACTTTTGTCAAAAGAACGATGTGTTTTGCTCTTTTTGACTCTTGAAGCTCTAGAAACTTCTCATACTCTTCTAGGCTATCGTTTGCCGGCGCTAAAAAAACGATGAGATCACAGTCCCCCATTGCTTTAAGTGCTTCACCCAGCATAAATTGATTTAAAAGTTTCTCTTTTTTGTGAATACCGGGTGTATCAACAAAAACAATCTGAGTTGCATCGTGTGTGACAATGATATGCATTCTTTTTCTTGTAGCCTGCGCTTTTTTTGATACCATTGCAAGCTTCTCACCGACTAGATAGTTTAAAAGAGAACTTTTACCCGCATTTGGTCGACCGACGACTGCCACGAAGCCGCATTTAGTTGCCTCTTTATTATCTTCGTTTTTATCCAAAATTGTATCCATTATAATATATATCGTGTACTATCTTCATCTTCTATGATAGCACTCACCTTCTCATCCACTAACGACTCATCCACTTTTATCTCATTGCCACTATGCATATCTGCTTCAAAGTTTATATCTTCTAAAACTTTTTCTACGACAGCATAAAGTCTTCTAGCGCCGATATCTTCTGTCTTCTCATTGGCGCTCATCGCATAGAAAGCTATCTTTTTGAGTGCTGCCTCGGCAAATACCAAGCGTACATCTTCGGAGCTTAAAAGTGCTTCATATTGCTTGATGAGTGAATTTTTAGGCTCAGTAAGTATCCTATAGAGCGCTTCCTCATCGAGGCTATTGAGCGTTACCTTAAGCGGGAAACGACCTTGAAGTTCGGGGATAAGATCACTCGGTTTGGCTAAATGAAATGCACCTGCGGCTATAAAAAGGATATGATCCGTTTTGATGACTCCAAGTTTTGTGTTGACGCTTGAACCCTCAACGATAGGCAATAGATCTCGCTGAACTCCCTCTTTGCTTGGGTCTTGTCTGCTCGTATTTGCTGAGGAGACTGCGATCTTGTCTATCTCGTCGATAAAGACGATGCCACTCTTTTCTACGCGCTCTTTTGCAAGCTCTTTAATCGCCTCCATATCAAGAAGCTGGTCACTTGCTTCCTCTTTGAGTATCCTTTTTGCTTCTTTGACGCTCACCTCTTTTTCATTATTACCTTTATTTAAGCCTCCCATGACTTTGGCGATGGACTCTTGCAGATTGACCATCTGCGAAGGAAACATATCATCCATATCATTGTTGATTTGTTGCGGTGGTACTTTAATCTTGATACGCATAGTATCAAGCTCTCCTTGCTCCAATCTTGTTTGCATCTTTGCAAATGATATCTCATATTCAGTTTTCTTTTGTTCGCTTGCGCCCATAGGCAAAGGTGGAATGAGCTTTTCTAAAATTTTATTTTCGACATATGCCTCAATCTTATCTCTATTTTTTTCATTCTCAATCTCTCTTGTGATTCGCAAGGAAATAGCTGCAAGATCTCGAATCATAGACTCTACATCTCTCCCGACAAAACCAACCTCTGTATATTTACTTGCCTCAACTTTGATAAAAGGCATTTGCATCATCTGCGCAAGTCTTCTAGCAATCTCCGTCTTTCCCACACCTGTATTTCCTATCATAAGGATATTTTTAGGTATGATCTCATCTTGAATTTCCGGCGGAAGCTTCAATCTTCTATATCTATTTCTGAGTGCAACAGCGATGGTTTTTTTGGCATCTTTTTGCCCTATAACATATCTATCAAGGTATGCCACGATCTCTTTTGGAGTTAAATTATCCAATACACGCTCCTTATTCGAGTTCCAATATGGATATATTGGTATTTGTATAGATGCAAAGCTCACCTGCAATTTTAAGTGATTCTTCCACAAGTTCTCTTGGTTTCAGGGTTGCATGTTTGTGCAAAGCTCTAGCCGCACTGAGTGCATAGCTTCCGCCGCTTCCTATCGCTGCTATAGTTCCATCTTCAGGTTCGACAACATCGCCTGTCCCGCTAAGGATATAAAGATTATCTCTATCGAGTACCAACATCATCGCTTCGAGCTGTCTAAGTTGTTTGTCTTTTCTCCACATCTTTGAAAATGCAATGACAGACTTAAAAAGATCGCCTTTTTTCTCTGTTAGAATATTCTCAAACATATCAAAAAGATTAAATGCATCTGCAGTACTTCCGGCGAATCCTGCCAATATTTTTCCCTCATGAAGACTTCTTACTTTAGTTGCATTACTTTTTAGCACCGTGTTTCCAAATGTCACCTGCCCATCGCCGCCTATGATTGCTTTGCCGTTGGCTCTATAGGCCAAGATGGTTGTTGCTTCAAACATCGTTATACTCCTACAACCTCTACTTTTATGCTCGCATGAATTCCATGTCCCAATTTAACATCAACCTCATGCACACCTGTTGATTTGATTGCCTTATCAAGATGTATATTCTTTTTATCTAATTCTATATCGCACTGTGTTTTGATCACAGTAGAGATATCAGCATTGCCGACAGAGCCTTGTATGCCGATAGGAGCAGATGGCTTTTCTATCTTTATGATGCTTGATTCTAGCAATTTCTTTTCAGTTTCCAATCTTGCAATCTCCTCTTGCTCCTCTTTGAGCATTCTCTCTTTTTCAACAATTATTCTATTTTAGCGAATTTTATATGAGTAGTGATTAAAAACTACTTTTAAGGAAAAATAAGCGATAGTAAACTAAAAAAGGTAACCAATGTTTATAGAGTTCAAAGAGCCAAATTACACTACATTTATCTCAGAATTGAAAGATATCATAGCAAGATACAACAACACGGTAGATGAGATAGTAAAAAATGACTCAAAGAGCTACGCCGATACACTTAAAACCCTAGAAGAGCTTGACGAAGAGCTCTCGCTCTTTTTTACTCCCCTTTCGCACCTCAATAGTGTATCAAATTCAAGCCAAACACAAAAAATATACGAAGAAGCGCTCCCGATTATTTCAAATTTCCACACAAAACTCTCACACAATAAGAAGCTCTATGAAAAGATAAAAAGCATTACAACAACAAAAGCCGATGAGCAAAGAGTGATCGATGAGGCAATCAAAGATTTTGAACTCGCCGGTGTAGATCTCGAAGTAACAAAAAAGAGGCGGCTTGAAGAGATAGATATGCGTCTTAGTAGTCTCTCAAATGAATTTTCTCAAAACTTG
>JARROQ010000014.1:0-32611 GCA_037383745.1 Sulfurovaceae bacterium | reverse complement strand
AAGATATCAAGGATAAGGAGCGAGGCAGGGCAATAGTAATGACCGGAGGCGGTACGGGTGGACATCTTGTAATCATCAAGGCACTTAAGGGGTATCTCAAAGATGAGGAGCTTATCTATATAGGCTCAACGATGGGTCAAGATCAAGCTTGGTTTGAAAATGATAGTGATTTTAAAGAGCGATATTTTTTAAACACAAGAGGTGTTGTCAACCAAAAATTCTTTGGCAAAATCGTCTCACTCTGGCTTCTTTTGAAAGCTACTATCAGATCTTATATCATCTTGAAAAAACAAAAAGCACGCGTTGTTTTTTGTGTCGGTGGGTTTTCTGCTGCTCCAACTTCTATAGCCGCACTTTTAGCCGGGACGCCTCTTGTGATTCATGAACAAAATGCTCTAAGCGGTGCACTCAATAGACGGCTCAAAAAATATGCACGATATTTTATCTCCTCTTATGATCCTCAAAGTCCTATCCAAAGCTATCCTATAAAAGAGGAGTTTTTTGAGTCTGCAAGAGCGCGAAGCGAGATCAAAAAGATTATCTTTTTGGGCGGTTCCCAAGGTGCAAAAGCTATCAATAAATTGGCAATCAAATTGGCGCCATGGCTCAAAGAACAAGGTATATCTATCGTCCATCAAGCCGGAGAGAAAAATATAAAAAGTGTTCAAAAAGAGTATAAAAAGCAAGGCATTGAAGCAGAAGTTTTCGGTTTTACAAAAGAGATAGCAAGATATATGAGTGAGTCTGATTTGGCGATTGCTAGAAGTGGTGCATCAACACTTTGGGAGTTGAGCGCGACGGGCTTGCCGGCGATTTTTATCCCTTTTCCATATGCAGCCGGAGATCATCAATACTACAATGCAAAATTTTTAGCAAAAAAAGATCTTGCATGGGTTATTCGTGAGCGCGATTTGAAGGTCAAAAAAATCAAAGAAATCATCTTAAATGCCGACATAGAACAGAAAAGTAGAGGACTGCTAGAGATTATCAAAAAAGATGGTGCTCAAGAGATAGCCAAGATTATTAAGAGCGTGCAATGAAGGCACTGTTTTATACTCTCTTTTTACTAGCTATCGTCGCTATAGCTCTTTTTTTAACAAAAGAGTATTGGTATAAGTATTATCAAAAATGTTTTGAGCCCACAAAGATTTCTAAGTTCAAGCCAAGGATTCTCATCCAAGAGCCCGAACTCGAAACGATTAGTAGTGAGAGAAAACTCAAACACGCACTTGCTGATAGTGATTTCATCATCTATCCCAAAAAGATTACGCTTATTGCGATCAAAAATAGCGCCATGCTTGAAGTGTGGGGAGAAAAAAATAGCGAGATGGTCTATATCACCTCTTTCCCATTTAGTGCATGTTCCGGTAAACTCGGTCCAAAACTGCAGCAAGGAGATCATCAGATACCAGAAGGCATTTATGGTATAGAGTACCTCAACCCAAACAGCCAATTTCACCTCTCGATGAAGATAAGTTACCCCAATAGCTTTGATAAGAAAATAGCCAAGATGTATGGTATCGCCAATATGGGTGGAGACATCATGATCCATGGAGGCTGCCAAACAAGTGGCTGCATCCCGCTTGGAGATTATAATGTAGAACAGCTCTACTTTTTAGTACAAAAAGTTGGCATCAAAAATATAAAAGTGATCATAGCTCCTGTAGATTTTAGAGATGGTGGAGTAGTAAGATATGATAGGCAAAAGTTCTTTTGGCTTGACGAGCTTTATAAGAAGTTAGCCCAAGAGCTTGAAACGTATAGAAAAAAAGGCTAATTTGAAATTTTTTTAGTTACAATATCGATATTTTAAACGGGGATTTTTATGGACATAAGGCAACTTTTTTTAGATTTTTTTAAGAGCAAGGAACACGCCATAGTGCCAAGTTCACCACTTGTACCTGATGATCCGACGCTTCTTTTTACCAATGCAGGCATGGTGCAATTTAAAGATATATTTACAGGCACTGCGCCTATCCCAAATCCTCCTCGAGCAACAAGCTCACAAACCTGTATCAGAGCAGGTGGGAAACACAATGACCTTGATAATGTCGGCTACACAGCAAGACACCATACTTTTTTTGAGATGCTTGGCAATTTCTCTTTTGGGGACTATTTTAAAGAGAAGGCAATCGCTTATGCTTGGGAGTTCATCACAAGTAGTAGTTATCTTGGATTGCCTATTGAAAAACTTTGGGTTACGGTGCATGATAGTGATGATGAGGCCTTCGAGATATGGTCGCAACATATCGATCCTAGCCGTATCATGCGATTTGGTGACAAAGATAACTTTTGGCAAATGGGAGATACAGGACCTTGCGGGCCGTGTAGTGAGATATTTTTTGATCAAGGTGAAGAAAATTTTAACTCTCCTGAAGATAAGATGGGAGGTGAGGGCGATAGATTTTTAGAGATATGGAATCTCGTCTTTATGCAATACGAGAGAGATGAGAGTGGGGATATGCATCCACTGCCGAGTCCGAGTATCGACACCGGTATGGGATTAGAGCGGGTTGTTGCTATCAAAGAGGGAAAACTCAACAACTACCACTCATCGCTTTTCATGCCCTATATCGAAGCAATCGAATCACTTGTAGGGTCCAAGTATGATTATAGTGATGCAAAAAGTGCAAGCTTTAGAGTCATCGCCGATCATTTACGCTCTTGCTCTTTTCTTTTAGCCCAAGGCGTAAATTTCGATAAAGAAGGTAGAGGCTATGTGCTTAGACGCATCATGAGAAGAGCTATCCGCCACGGTTATCTTTTGGGGTTAAGAGCCCCTTTTATGTATAAGCTTGTTGATGTACTTGCTCAAAATATGGGTGACCACTATACATATCTTGAGACGCAAAAAGAGTCTATCAAAAGTGCGATGATGCTTGAAGAGGAGCGTTTTTTTGAGACGATAGATGCCGGGATCAATCTTTTTCAAAAAGAGCTTGAAAACACCAAAGATATCTTTAGCGGTGAAGTTGCCTTTCGGCTCTATGATACCTATGGTTTTCCACTTGATCTCACCCAAGATATGCTAAGAGAGCAAAACATTCGCTTAGATATAGAGATGTTTGATAATCAGATGGCTGAACAGAGAAAAAAATCCAAAGCTTCATGGAAAGGAAGTGGCGATGCACTCAGTAGCGGTGATTTTAAAGAGTTACTCGAAGCGTTTGGTGCCAATCAATTTGTAGGCTATGAAGCCACACAGGCTCACTCAAAAGTTATAGCACTTTTAGATGAGGATTTTAAAAGAGTTCAGAGCGTACAAGGTTCGGGTTGGGTGATGCTTGAGAAGACACCGTTTTATGCCGAGTCAGGTGGGCAATGTGGTGATCGCGGTAGTATCAATGATACCATCAAAGTTACTGAGACGCGAAAATTTTTAGAGCTCAATTTGAGTCACTTTGAAGGCAGTCTTAATGTAGGTGATGAGGTTGAAGCCATCGTTGATGATAGTCGTGCACAGATAGCCAAACACCATTCGGCAACACATCTTTTGCATGCCGCTCTTAGAGAAATACTAGGTGCACATATAGCACAAGCAGGATCACTTGTAGAAGCAAAGAGATTGCGGTTTGATTTCTCACATCCAAAGGCAGTGAGCAAAAATGAGCTTGCAAGCATAGAGGCTTGGGTCAATGATAAGATCGATAGAGCCTTAAAGAGCGATACGGAAGTAACGGATGTTGAGACTGCGAAGCAAAAAGGTGCCATTGCACTCTTTGGCGAGAAGTATTCTGATGAGGTGAGAATGGTTGATTTTTCCGGTGTATCTACAGAGCTGTGCGGTGGAACGCATGTGACAAATACATCTGAGATAGGTATGTTTCTTATCACAAAAGAGAGTGGGGTGAGTGCCGGTGTACGGCGTATAGAAGCGATTTGTGCCAAGGAAGCTTTCGGGTTTGTAAAAGAGTTGCGCAGTAATCTTGAGAGCATTAAAGATGAGGTGAAAAATCAAGATGTACTCTTAGGAGTTTCAAAACTCAAAGAGCAGATAAAAGAGTTAAAAGGCGAGCTTGCAAGTGCACAAAGTGCAACAAAGCAAGAGCTTAAAAGCGAAGTGATAGATGGAATTCATGTGATCATTGATACTGTCGAAAATGGCGATATCAAAACACTTATTGATGAAGCAAAAAACAAATACGACAAAGTTGCCGTGATGTTGATACAGCCCAAAAATGACAAAGTGCTTATTGCGTGTGGTGCTCAAGGCATTGGCATCAAAGCCGGCGCTTGGATCAAAGAGATCGCACCAATTCTTGGCGGTGGTGGCGGCGGTCGAGATGATTTCGCGCAAGCCGGTGGTAAGGATGCTTCCAAGATAGAAGAGGCGCTAGCGGCATCTAGAGAGTATATAAAGAGCAATCTTTAGGGATTTGATCTGATTTTTGATATAATCCAAAATACTAATAGATACAGGATTATCGATGTATGATAATGAGTTAAAAGCACTCAAAAAATCAAACCGTTTTAGAGAGAGAATACTTTTAGATAGCGAACTGATAGATCTTGGCACCAACGATTATCTTGGGCTTGCTTCAGATAAGAAACAGGTCAAGAAAGCGATTAAACTTCTTTTGGCGCAAGAGAGCTTTGCTCCAAAGGCGAGTATGCTTGTCGGCGGCTATCATATGGTGCATGCGCTTTTTGAAAATGAATTAGCTAAGCTCAATGGATTTGAATCGGCGATTATGCTGAGTAGTGGTTTTTTAGCAAACATCGCCCTCGTTGAATCTTTGGTCCGTAAAGGCGATTTTCTCCTTATGGATGAAGAGTTTCACGCTAGTGGTATATTGGCAACGAAACTGATAGAGGGGAGATATGCATTTTTCAAACACAATGATCTTGATGATCTTAGAGAAAAATTCCAAGCCATAAAAGCAAAAAGAGTCTTTATAGCTATCGAGGGTGTCTACTCTATGAGTGGGGATATCTGCAAAAAAGAGATATTTGATATTGCTGATGAGTTTGGCGCCTTTATGATAGTAGATGAAGCACATAGTAGTGGCGTGTTGGGCAAAAATCTCTTGGGAGTGTTTGATTATTTTGGCATCACGCCCAAGAAAAAACATATCAAGATGGGAACGCTTGGTAAGGCATACGGCTCGCAAGGCGCTTATATCTTGGCTTCAAAAGAGATCATTTCATTTTTAGAAAATCGAGCAAAGCCCATCATCTACTCAACAGCACCTTCGCTTTTTGATGCTGCTTTAGCGCTCGTAAATCTTCGTTATATAGCAAAAAATAGAGAGAGGTTTTTCCAAAAGATTCAAAAAAGACAAAGACTTGTAAAGCAAATTTTTGGCAAAAAAATCCACTCACTTATCTTGAGCATTGAACAAAAAGATAATCAAAATACACAAAAGATACAAAAGGCACTCAAAAAGCAAGGATTTTTTATAGGTGCTATCAGGCAACCAACAGTTGCAAAGCCTATTCTTCGGATCATACCTCGAATCAATATCTCTTTACCACAGACTAGAGAAGCATTGAAATTTATAAGAGATGCCAATGATTGCGTGTAAAAAAATATACATCAAACACAAGGAAGAGACTTTGGTCGATATCGGTTTTGATATCAAGAGTTCGACAGCGCTTGTCGGACAAAGCGGAAGTGGGAAATCGCTGACACTTAAAGCACTTATGAATCTTCTGCCGACTTCACTCGAGTCACAACTTGATATACAAAGTGAGTTTGAGCTTGTGAGAGGTAAAAGCATAGGGTTTGTGCCTCAAAATGCTTTTACGGCACTCTCGCCTATGAGTCACATTAAAAAACAGTGGATCGGTGATCTAAAAAATGCGATAGAACTTTTTGAAATGACGGGGTTGGATGTTGCTTTATTGGATCGTTTTCCTTCAGAATTAAGCGGTGGACAGCTCCAAAGAGTTATAATATCAATGGCGTTAGCATCAAAACCAAAATTGCTCCTGCTTGATGAGCCTACAACGGCACTTGATCCTCAACTGAGAGACGAAATCATAAAAATTTTGATACAATTGCAAGAAAAAATAGGGTTTTTGATGCTTTTTGTAACGCATGATATGGGTATCGCTAAAAAATTGTGTGATGATATCGTAGTTTTAAAGCAAGGAAAATGTATAGAGAGTGGAGATGCAAAGAGCATCTTTGAGCGGCCAAAAGATTTGTACACTAAAGAGCTTATCGATGCCGGTTTTGAAAATAGGGAGTTTAGAAAATGATACACAAGATGATAAAGGGCTCGATACTACTTGCGATAATGTTGACTATCGGTGTGGTGGGAGCTTTTGTCTACGCATATAAACAGGTAAATATTGATGCGCAAGAACTTATAGATTATAATCCAAAAGTTTCAACTGCTATCTATGATAGAGATGGGAAAAGAATCGCCTATCTTTTTGAAGGCAAGCATAGACTTTATGCAAGATATGATGAGATCCCGGGCAGAGTGATAGAGGCACTTGTTGCCATAGAGGATACACGATTTTTTGAACATGACGGCGTCAATCTTGATGCGATCATAAGAGCTATCCTTAAAGATATCAAAGCGAGAAAATTTGTCGAAGGCGGCAGTACGCTCACGCAACAACTTGTTAAAAATAAGCTCCTTACTAATGAGAAGAAATTTGCTAGAAAACTCAAAGAGGCAATCGTATCACTTAAGATAGAGCAGACATTGACAAAAGAGGAGATACTTGAGCGTTATCTCAATGAGATATTTTTTGGTAACGGCTATCATGGTATCAAAACAGCAGCAAACGGCTTTTTTCACAAAGAGCTTAGCGAGCTTACCCTCAAAGAGTGCGCCATTCTTGTAGGACTCCCCAATGCTCCAAGCGCACTTAATCCAACAAGACACTACACAAGATCAATGCAAAGAGCAAATAATGTTCTTTTCAGGATGAAGAGTTTAGGCTGGATCAGTCAAAAAGAGTATCTTGAGGCAGTCGAAGAGAAGCCAAAAGTTTACAATACTACTTTGACTGAAAATATAGCACCCTATATCACCGATGAAGTCGTAAGAGAGCTTTCGGATAAATTTAAAGATATCAAAACGGGTGGCTACAGCATCTATACAACAATAGATATGAAACAACAAAAGATTGCAAGAGAGTCGCTTAAGGAGACGCTTGATGATGCCTATAAACGCTACAGTGACGAAAGTAGTAAAAAGAATCTCAATGGCGCGATCATTGCAGTAGATAGTAAAACCGGTGATATCATGGCGCTTGTCGGTGGTGTTGATTATAAAAAAAGTGCATTCAACAGAGTCACTCAAACCAAAAGACAACCGGGCTCATCCTTTAAACCCTTTATCTACCAAACGGCACTCGATATGGGGTATAATCCGGCTACAAAATTGCCTGACTTGGCTACAACATTTGAGTACTATGAAAACGGAAAAAGAAAAATTTGGGCACCTAAAAATTATGAAGGAAGCTTCAAAGGATTTCTCACACTTCGAGAAGCACTCTATACATCTAGAAACCTAGCAACAGTTAATCTTGTCCATGATATAGGAGTCGATACCATATCAAAAAGACTCTCTTTTTTAGATATCCCGAATATCCCTCAAAATATGTCTATCGCACTCGGTGCAATCAATATAAGTCCACTTAAGATGGCACAGATATTTTCAGTTTTTGCAAATTATGGGCATATGATTGAGCCAAGACTTGTGAGCAAAGTTGTATCTAAAGACAATACGATTCTCTTTGAGACACGACCGAAAGAGATAGCCAACTTTACAAAACCGGAGCAGGCATATCTGATGACAAGCATACTCAAAGATGTTGTCAAAAGAGGAACAGGAACAAGAGCCGGAGTGAGTGGGATTGAGCTTGCCGGTAAAACGGGGACAACCAATAGAAATGTAGATGCTTGGTTTTGTGGATATTCTCCCTCTTTAGAGGTTGTCGTGTGGCTTGGAAGAGATGATAATCATCGTATCGGAGCAGGGGCAACCGGAGGCTCATACCCTGCGATGGCTTTTGCGCGATATTTCAAAAAACTTCTGCGTATCGATCCAAAGATCAAAAGAGTTTTTGATATCCCTAAAGGGGTCTTTAGAGGCAAAACAATGGATGGAAGCAAAGAGTACTACACGACAACATCTCCGCTTCCTACAAGGGAAAGCATAGATGACTCAACAGGCGTATCAACTGTTGATCAGACTGTGATTAATGAGAGTGATGGCGTAGATGAAACAACAGATGTGTCATCAAATGAAGAGTATAATGAGGGACTACACCCGACAGCAAAACCTCCAAAACCTATGATTGAAGACGGCGGCGCACTCTTTTAGTGTGTTAGCTTGGTGAACAAAATCAAATTGATTAGATTGTTTATAAAGTAGTGTATTGGCAGATATTGAAACGAGGCGACAAAGCCCCGTTTAGATAACTAGCAAGAGTATGTTGACATATACTCAAATGCAGTTGGTCTTGCTTCATCTTCCCAAACTTGTGTTTCAAATTTATAATCTTTGAATGTTGTAAGGAAAAGATCACTCATAACAGGCTTCAAGAAGTCGTTATCTTTAATCATCGCTTCAAGTGCTTCTCTGAGTGTATGAGGCATTTGCGGTATGCCTTTTTCTCTGATCTCATCAAGACTCAACTCAAAAAGATCTTCATCCATCGGACCAACAGGCTCAAATTTGTTTTTGATACCGTCAAGTCCGGCAAGCAACATAGCTGTAAATGCAAGGTACGGGCAAGATGTAGAATCCGGGAATCTCATCTCAATTCTTGTTGCGGCTTCACCTGCACCGTATGGGATACGACAACTAGCACTTCTATTTTGGCTTGAGTAAGTCAAGATACTTGGCGCTTCAAAGCCGGGAATCAGTCTTTTATAAGAGTTAGTTGATGGGTTAGTAAATGCTGCCACTGCTTGTGCATGACGCAAAACACCACCGATATAGTGTCTAGCTGTTTCACTGAGGTTAGCATATTCACCCTCTTTGTAGAATGTGTTTTTGCCTTTTTTCCAGATAGATTGATGCACGTGCATACCATTTCCATTATCTCCATGGAGTGGTTTTGGCATAAATGTAGCAGTTTTACCATTGAGATGTGCTACCATTTTTACAACATATTTATACTTTTGTACATTATCAGCTGCTTCAACAAGTGTGCCGAATTTTACACCTATCTCACCTTGTGCTTGTGCAACTTCATGGTGTCCAAGAGATACTTCAAGACCGACTTGCTCGAGCATAAAGATCATCTCGGCTCTAAGATCCATCATAGAATCGATTGGTTGAACCGGGAAGTAACCACCTTTTGTTCTTGGTCTGTGTGCCATGTTACCATGCTCATATTTTGTATCGCTATTCCATTCCCCCTCTTCGGAGTCAACTCTAAAGTATGAACTGTTGATATCGTCTCTAAATCTCACATCATCAAAGATGAAAAATTCATTTTCAGGTCCAAAATAAGCGACATCGCCCACACCTGTTTCTGCCAAATGTTTCAATGCTTTTTTCGCTATTGATCTTGGGCATTTCTCATACATTTCACTTTTGTAGATATCATAGATATCACAAAATACTACGATTGTAACATCAGCAGTAAAAGGATCCAAGAAAGCTGTCTCAACATCAGGTTTAAGTATCATATCTGATTTGTTGATTGGCTGCCAAGCTTCGATAGATGAACCATCAAACGGTACACCGGTTGTAAGGTTTTCTTTATTGATAGCACTCATTCTATAAGTAAGGTGATGCCATGCCCCCTTGATATCTGTAAATCTTAAATCTACAAACTCTACTTCATTATCTTTACAATATTTTAAAAAATCATCAACATCTTTGACGAATTTACCCATGCGTAACTCCTTAGTTTTGAAAAATTCACCATAGATTATAGCAACATCTTTACTAAGCTATGCTGTATGGATTGATTAAAAAATAGGCAATTTTTTTCAAAAAGAGATTTGTTGTGATTATTTTTTGTATAGTTATAAAAATTTATAGTTATTTTTATTGCATGGCAAGATAAAATTAATCAAATAGTACTGACTCTTTCTCTCTGTTTTTAAAGTAAGTAGCATGGCTGTAGCCGACCTCTTTTGCTAGTTTTAGTGCATCATCGTAGCCATATCCTATATGTTCTAGTGCATGTGCATCAGAGCTAAAGGTGATAGGGATACCAAATGCAAATGCTTCTTGAAGGAGAGCTTTTGAAGGGTAGATTTCATTGATGGGTTTTCTCAAGCCCGAGGTGTTGATCTCTAGAGTCATACCGGATTGTTTTATGGCTTTGAGTGCCTCTTTTGCTAAAAGGCGTATATCTTTTTTGGGAAGAAATTTAAATACCTTTGGCAAATCCAAGTGCCCAACGATATCAAAAAGATTGCTTTTTGCCATCGTTGCAATAGCTTCAAAATAGTCCTCCCATATAGCATCGATCTCTCTTTCTTTGTACCCGCCTATAAATTCAGGATTATCAAATCCCCATTTATTGATAAAATGAACAGAGCCGACGAGATAATCAACTTTTGCCTTTAATACTCGATCATCCATAAATCCCGGAAGCCAATCTACCTCATAGCCAAGGAGTATCTCTATCTTATCTTTATAGTGCTCTTTAAGCTCTAAAACCTCTTGCTCATAACTTGCCATTTCTCCAAAAGGGAGTCTATAGCCTTGATCAAAATCCATGGGCGCATGTTCACTAAAACCATAGATGTCTATGCCAAGCTCGATAGCCTTTTTGATGTACTCTTCTACGCTTCCCTCGGCGTGGTTGCATCTAGTGGTGTGGTTGTGTATATCTATGCGCATACTTTTTCCAAATATTTTTTGAATTATCATATCCTATTGAGTGTAAAAATGCAAATCGAAAATTTTGGTACAATTACGAAAAAACAAAAGAAGTCAAATGAGTCAAAAAGTAGAGCTTTTAAGTCCAGCGGGAAATCTAGAGAAACTCAAGATCGCATTCAACTATGGAGCAGATGCAGTCTATGGCGGTGTGAGTAGTTTTTCGCTTCGTATCCGTTCCGGTAAAGAGTTTGATAGGGAGAGTTTTCACAAAGGGATAGAGTATGCACATGAACGGGACAAAAAGGTCTATGTCACGATCAATAGCTTTCCATTTAATTCTCAGATAAATCTTTATAAAAAGCATATCGCCCAGATGAGTGAGTTGGCTCCCGATGCTTTTATCGTCGCAAGTCCGGGAGTATTGCAACTTTGCAAGGAGATCGCTCCAAATATCCCCATCCACCTCTCTACGCAAGCCAATGTGATGAATGTGCTTGACGCAAAAGTCTATTATGATATGGGGGTACGGAGGATTATCACGGCGCGAGAGATTAGCTTAAAAGATTGTGAAGCTATCAAGCGTGAACTCCCCGAGCTTGAGCTTGAGGTTTTTGTACACGGCTCCATGTGTTTTGCCTATAGCGGTAGATGTCTTGTCTCGGCACTTCAGATGGGAAGAGTGCCAAATCGTGGTAGTTGTGCCAATGACTGTAGATTCCCTTATGAGGTCTATGCATACAACCCTGAAACGCAGACGACTTTTAGGTTGGATGAAGAAAAAGAGATCGGCACCTATATCATGAATGCAAAAGATATGAATATGGCATCACATATCGATGAGATTCTCTCAAGCGGCGTGATCGATAGTTTAAAAATCGAAGGGAGAACAAAATCGCCTTACTATGTCGGTGTAGTCACAAAAGCTTATAGGGCAGCGATCGATGATTTTTACGCAGGAAGCTTTGACGGCGAGCGATACCAAAAAGAGCTTCACACTACTCAAAATAGAGGCTTTAGTGATGCCTATCTTGTCTCTCGTCCCTTTGAAAAAAACGATACCCAATCGCATGATTTTACTATCCAATACGGTACCCATCAAGTCGCAGCACTTGTAGGCGAAGATGGTCTTACATGGAGATGTAAAGACAAAACTTGCGTGGGCGATACGGTGGAGATCGTTTTACCGCATGGAGCATCACTGGATGTAGTGGATAATGAGTATGGGAAGATCGAGTTGATCAATGGTGCCTATTGGCTCACAATTAAAAAGATCATCTCAAAAGAGGGCAGAGAGTTTGCGTGTATTCATAGTGGAGATGAGCGAGATATACTTTTGCCGTGTATGTTGCCGAGTTATACGATCTTGCGAAGAGGCATCGATGAGGCGTTAGAAAAGAAAGGACTTGTAGAAGCATGAAAAGTATTATCGTATTTTTTTCATTGAGTGTGATGATTTTTGCCAATGATATTCGCTTGTTGAGTGGTGAGCAAAAAGAGCAGATGCAAGGCGTGAGTTATCACAGGGGATGCCCTGTAGGGCTTGATGAGTTGCGTGTTGTAAGTGTCAAATATCTCGGTTTTGATAGTAAAGATCATAGGGGCGAGCTTGTAGTGCATGAGAGCGTGGCACAAGAAGTTGCTCAGATTTTTCAAGCGCTGTATGTTGCAAATTATCCTATCAATAAGATGGAGCCTATTAGAGCGTACGGCGGGAGTGATTGGCGCTCCATCGAAGCCGATAACAGCTCAGCATTTAATTGTCGCAATGCCACGGGAAGCAAACACTTTTCAAAGCACGCTTATGGGCTTGCTATCGATCTTAATCCCATAGAGAATCCTTATGTCTTTGCAAGCGGTAAGAGTTCGCACAAGGCATCTGCTCCCTATCTTGATCGATCAAAAATTCTCACCACACCACAAGGCAAAGCGGTATTGAAAAAGCGAAGTGAAGCGGTGCAAATATTTAAAAGGCACGGTTGGAAGTGGGGCGGAGATTTTGCAAGAGAGAAGGACTATCAACATTTTTACAAATAGCCTCTCCTAAAAAACCTATGAGAGCTATTAATCAATCTTTTGGTAAAATCGTACAATATCAAAAATGAGGGTTGCTATGAAGTTTGTATCTATAATTATAGGAAGCAAAAGCGATTATGAGGTGATGAAAGAGTGTGGTGATACTTTGGAAAAATTTGGTGTTCCTTATGAGATCATTATATCTTCAGCCCATCGAAGTCCAAACAGAACTAAGAGCTATATCATCGAAGCAGAAGCAAAAGGCGCACAGGTATTTATAGCAGCAGCAGGGATGGCGGCGCACTTAGCCGGCGCAGTTGCGGCAACGACGACAAAACCTGTCCTCGGTGTTCCTATGGCAAGTGGTGAGCTTCGAGGTGAAGATGCTCTACTAAGTACTGTGATGATGCCCGCAGGTATGCCTGTAGGTACACTCGCTATCGGGAATGCCGGCGCTGTTAATGCTGCCTATCTTGCTGTGCAGATAATGGCATTGCAAAATGATGAGCTCAAGATTAAACTCCAAGAGGATCGCATAGCAAAAGCGAAAAAAGTTGAGCTTGATTCTAGTGAGATAGAGATCATCCTTTAGAGGTTACAATGAGCGAAGTAAAAAAGAGACAAAAATCGATTGTGATTTTTACATCCCCTTCGTGCGTATGGTGTACAAAGGCGAAAAGCTATTTCAAAAAAAGAGGGCTCAAATTTAGAACTATCGATATCACAAAAGATAAAAGAGCAGCGAGTGACTGCTTGAAGCATGGTTGCAAAGGTATCCCTGTTATACTGATAGGCACTTATTGGATATGTGGATTTGATGAGAAAAAAATCGAGAAGGCGTTAGGTTAATTATGAATAAAAATGCAATAACATTTAGTGAGTTGCTACTCAAACTTCAGGAGTTTTGGGCGAAGCAGGGCTGTACAATCTTACAACCGTATGATATCAGTGCAGGGGCAGGGACATTTCATCCGGCAACACTGTTGCGAAGTCTAGATAGCACGCCTTGGAGTTGTGCTTATGTAGCTCCAAGTCGCCGTCCAACCGATGGAAGATATGGTGAAAATCCCAATAGATTAGGTGCCTATTACCAATTTCAAGTGCTCATCAAACCAAGCCCTGATGACATCCAAGAGCTGTATCTCAAAAGCTTGGAATATCTAGGACTCAACTTAAAAGAGCATGATATTCGTTTTGTAGAGGACAATTGGGAGTCGCCGACACTTGGAGCTTGGGGGCTTGGCTGGGAGGTTTGGCTTGATGGTATGGAGGTGACACAGTTTACCTATTTCCAACAAGTTGGAGGCTTACCTTGCGATCCTGTCGCTGTCGAGATAACGTATGGGACTGAACGCCTCGCGATGTACCTCCAAGATGTTCATAGCGTCTTTGATATCGTCTGGAATGAGACAAAAAACGGTATTACAACTTACGGCGATGTGCATAGAGAGAGCGAGTACGAATTTAGTAAATACCACTTTGAGGTTGCTGATGTAGAGACACTTTTTACTCATTTTGAAGATGCTGTTAAAGAGTGTCAGTCGTGCCTAAATGCGCAGTTGCCACTGCCTGCATATGATGAGTGTATGCGAGCATCACATGCATTTAATGTGCTTGATGCCAGAAAAGCTATCTCTCAAGCTGCAAGACAAGAGTATATCTTGCGTATTAGAGAGCTCTCAAAGGGGTGTGCGCAAGCTTATAAAGCTCAAGAGAGTGAGAGAAACGAGAGAGTAAAAAACAGATGAAACTCCAAGAGATATATGATTTTCTAGATGACCTAAGTCCTTTTGAGCTTCAAGAAGCATGGGATAATAGTGGACTTAATATCGGCTCATTTGATAAAGAGATTACTCAAATCTACTGTTCTCTTGATGTTGATGATGCTCTGCTTGAAACTATCGAGCCAAATAGCCTTATCATTACACATCACCCCTTGATATTCGGCGGTATAGAGTCATTGGATATTGATAGATATCCTGCAAATCTGATAGCCAAGATGATCAAAAAAGATATCGCACACATAGCGATGCATACTAACTTCGATAAAACACACCTTAACCGCTATGTTTTTGAGCAGATATTAGGATTTGATATTGATACAACTTTTAGCGAGGGCTATATCTTCCAAGCAAAAGTTGATTTCTCAAAAGAGTCTCTTTTTGCTCTGCTTGGCGATAAACTCCATCTCAATCAGATAAAAACAGTCAATCCAAAAGAGCATATAGACTCTATAGCTATGGTGACAGGCTCGGGTGCATCTATGATAGATGATATACAAGCAGATTGTTTTTTAACGGGAGATATCAAATACCATGATGCGATGAAGGCAATGAGCCAAAATCTTATGATGGTTGATATCGGTCATTTTGAGAGCGAGTCATTTTTTGCAGAAATTTTAGCAAGTGAGTTGAAAGTTTTACCTATTTTAGCTATAATCACAAACTCAAAAAATCCATTTGTAACATTTGGTTGCAAGTAGGTTATATAGGGCGTTAAGCCAAGAATTCCTAAATCCAAGAAGGATCAAAATTGAATAAAAATCTTAAAGAGCTTATAGAGCTTGCACAAATAGATAGAGAACTAGATAGTTTTACGCCACAAATAGATGAGATAGATGCAAAGATAGCAAAGTCCCAAGAAAAAGTTGATGCTATAGAAGAAGAAATGTCTCAAACAAAAAGTGAGATAGAAGAGAATAGTTCAAAAATTAAAGCATTTGAAGATCAGATTGAAGCACTTTCAGAGCAGATCAAATCTCATGCAAAAAAATCAAAAGATATCACGACGGAAAAAGAAATGAAAGCACTCTCTATGGAAGAGGATATAGCTAAAGAGAAGCTCTCTTTTGCTAACGAAGAGATTGATAGAATCAATGCTATTAATGAAAAGAAAACTGCAATGCTTCAAGAGCTTGAAAATCAACTTGCTAGCGCAAAAGAGGACTTTGAAAAAACAAATGCCGACAATGTAGCAAAGAAAGATGAGATTGAGCAAAATAAAACAAAACTTTATGCGCAAAGAGATGAGAGTACAAGAAGTATAGAGCAAAAAATTCTAGCTTTTTATGAGAAGATAAGAACATGGGCCGGCAATAGCGCCGTTGTTCCTCTAAGAAAACAGGCATGTTACGGATGTTACATGAAAGTTAGCGACAAAGCATACTCTGAGGTTATTAGATCAGAAGAGATTATCACCTGTCCTCATTGCGGTAGAATTCTCTTTGTCGAGAGTGAATTGACTCAGGCTTAATCCTTGAGTCTATTTTCATTTTTCTACATACCCTTGGCGATCCTCTTTTGGATTGTAGCAATCCCCTTTTTATTTATCCTCTCCTTTAAAAAGAAATATAGACGCTCTATCCCTGCACGATTTTTTCAAATCAAAAATCCACCCTTGCCAAAAAATGGCGTTTGGGTGCATGTCTGCTCTTATGGAGAAGCAAGTGCAGCACATATCTTATTTGATAAGATAAAAGCAAAAGATTTACGCATAACTGCTACGACACAAACAGGTTATGAAGAGATATCAAAAAGAAGTGAAAATAGCAGATATCTTCCCTTTGAGCCTCTGCTTTTATGGTGGCTTAAACCGCAAAAAGTTTTAGTTGTTTTTGAGGCGGAACTTTGGTATCTTCTCTTTTTACTCGCACAAAAAAGAGGCGCTAAAACACTGCTTGTTAATGCTCGCATTAGCGATAAATCATACCCAAAATACCAAGGATTTTTATGGCTTTATAAAAGGATATTTGCCAAAATTGATGAGGTATATGCTCAGAGTGAAATCGATGCAGATAGACTCAAAGAGCTTGGAGCTGACAATGTAAAAGTGATGGGCAATATCAAATTTGCCAACATAAAAAAAGCAACAAAAAAATATGAAAAAAGTACGGATATATTTGTTTGTGCGGCAAGTACTCATGAGAGAGAAGAGGCTTTGATTTTAGATGGTTTTCGAGAGCTCAAAAGAAAAAAACCAAGCGCAAAGATAGCTGTCGTCCCTAGACATCCTGAACGGTTTGATAAGGTTGATAGAATGATGCGCTCTTTGGCGAAGCTACATGATTGGAGTTATCATAGATTCTCAGACAATAAAAACTTTGAGAGCGATCTTGTCCTTGTTGATGCACTGGGTGAACTTGTCAATATATATGCGATGAGTGATCTTGTTGTGCTTGGTGGTTCATTTGAGCCTATCGGAGGACACAATGCGGCCGAAGCGGCACAGTTTGGATGCAAGATAATCTCCGGAGAGCATTATTTTAATCAGAAAGAGATATTTGATGGTATCGATGGTATCAAGATAGTCTCAAAAGAGGACCTAGTCGATACTATGACATACCCAAATCTCTTAGAGTCAACCGTTGTCAATAAAAAGGCAAGTACGCGCTCTATTATGCGAAGTATCAATGATGTTCTATAAGATAGAAGAGAAGACGGTTACTATGCATATAAAGGCACAACCAAAAGCGAGCAAAAGTGAGTTTTGCGGTCTTTATGGAGAGCAGAGCATAAAGATACGCATAAAAGCAGCTGCTGTTGAGGGGGAGGCAAACAAGGAGCTTTGTAGGTTTTTATCTAAGAGCTTTAAAATACCGAAGAGCAACATCATCCTAAAGAGCGGTGAAACTTCCAAGATAAAGACTGTTGCCTTTCCTTTGAGTGAACAGTTTGAGGCATGGATCAAGAAGGGTGATTATGGAAAAAGCATATAAATTATTGGGACTCCAAGAGGATATCTCAAACAAAAAAGCAAAAGAGCTTATCGATAGAGGTATCGTCTATGTCGGTGATAAAAAGGTAAAAATAGCAAGAGCATTGATGGAAGAAGATGTTAAATTTCGCATTGAGATGCCACGCGATATCTCCATAATTTATCAAGATGAGTTTGTAGTCGCAGTCGATAAACCGGCTTTTATCGATAGTTATGACATAGAAGGTGCCATAGAAGATGCAGAGCTTCTGCATAGACTCGATAGGGAAACAAGCGGTGTATTGGTTTTATTTCGCGATAAAGAGTGGGGTAAAAAAGCGATAGGAGCTTTTAAAAGAAGAGAAGTTACAAAAAAATATATTGCTTGGGTAGAGGGTGTAGTTTATGAGGAGGTGGCGATAGACCTTCCTATATCTACCCACAAAAAAGGCGGTGCGGCTTTTTCAAAAGTGGATATAAAAAACGGGAAAAAAGCAGTTACAAAGATAAAACCTATAGAGATACAAGGTAAAAAAAGTAAGATTGAAGTTGAGATAGATACAGGGCGCACACATCAGATTCGTGTCCACCTTTCGCATATAGGCCATCCGATAGTCGGCGATGAGCGTTACGACAGCAAAACAAAAGCCAAAAGAATCAATAATCATTTTTATTTCGTTAAAATATATTATTTAATAATAAATAATTATCGAGGTGAAGTAATGTTGCAACTTATTCACAATGGCAAAAGAATTATGATTCGAAATGATAAAATAATTGGTCTTGATTCTTTAATCTCGATGGAAATAGGGCACTTTAAAGGTGATCGACTTATTTGTGATATTGCACAAAAAGGTTTGGAGCAACACTTTACTTCTTTTAACCATGATCTTGATTATGATGATGACAATGAATTACTTTCAGCCATTCAAGCAAAAGCAATCCATGGAAAGGTATCCATTGAGGATTGTGGGTCACTTTTTTATCAACCGGGTACAGAACATCCAGGTAGTGATATGATAAGCTATACCGTCAGAAGCAATAAGGGATGTGTGGGCTCTTTGGCTATTATCATAAAGCCGGAAGCCAATCAAGATGCAACAGATCATCATATATATGTTCATGATGATGAAGATGAGTTTGAGCATTCTGAGAGCATGCTCTCATCGATTGCTCTAAAAATTACTGCAAAAGATAAAAATGATGTTGTTTTTGTCGATAGTTTTATGCTCGACATTAATGATATCGGTAGTGGAAGAGTCGCCTTTCACAATCAGCTTAGTTCGGGGTTTGAAGTTTATGATCAAGATGATCTCTATTTGTGGGAATTTGGAGAAGATGAACATCTTAAACTCATCGCAGACGAATTTGAGAGCGAAGAGGATGATTTAGAGGAGGATCAAGAGTTAAGTTTGGAAAATTTAAATGATATACCTTATAAGATATATTGCTAAATAATAAAGTTTTAGTCTTTCTGGGTTCTCTTAAAGCTTTTTTCTATCGCTTTAATGAAAGCATCCCTTACTTTTCCATCTTCTAAAGCGCTATAACCTGCTGCTGTTGTTCCTGCCGGGCTCATAACTTTATCTTTGATAAGTGCGGGGTGTTCGCTCTGTATGAGTGGTCCAAAACCTTTAAATAGTGACGCTACTAGTTGCATACTCATATCTCTTTTGAGTCCTTGCTTGACCCCTCCATCCATCATCGCTTCAGCAACAAGTGAAAGAAAAGCCGGGCCACTTCCTCCGATAGCCGTTGCGATATCAAGCTCTTTCTCGCTATCAACCCAAAAAGCTTCGCCGATAGTTTTAAATATCGCTAATGTCTCCTCTTTTTTCTCTTTTGAGCCGGTAATTGTTGTGGTTGAGTTTCCAAATTCAGCGGAGATATTGGGCATAGCTCTGATAGTATAGTCGCTGAGTATATTTCTCTCTAAAGTCTCTATATTAACGCCGGCCAAAATAGAGATAAGCATATTGGCTTCGCCTTGAAGATGTGTTGCTACTTCAAAAAATGCATTTGGCTTCACACAAAGAAGAATATTTTTCCCTGTTATGTCTACCCCTTTTAGCTCAAGAACCTCTACAGGCTTTTTTAAATCGGCTAGAGACTCTTTTGCTTTTTGTGTATCTCTTGCAACAATTTCTATCTCATACTGTTTTTCTAGACCTAATGCTAAAGATTTTGCCATAGATCCGTTTCCTACGATTGTCAATAACATATCAATCCTTCTTAAATCTTGGTTTGTTACTATGATTGTAGCACAATCTAATAAACTTTTTACATATTTTGAGGTATGATAAAGGCTATAATATTTACAAAACACACAATAGAACTTTTGCTTGAGGAGCTTAATATGGTAAAAAGAATAATACGGGGTATGTTTATAGTTTCGATTTCAACATTTTTGCTATTTTCTATATCCGGATGCTCTTCAAAGTCCGAATCAAGTGAATATAACAAGAGTGCTGATTTTTGGTATCAGCTGATTGCTGATAGTATCGCCAAGGATGATCTCGATAAAGCAGATAGTTATTTTGTTTCGCTTAGAAGTGAGCATTCAAGATCGAGCTATCTTCCTATCGCAAACTTGATGTTGGCACAAGCGCATATGAGTGACGAAGAGTATCTTTTGGCAGAGTATTTTTTTGATGAGTATCTTAAGCAGTTTGGAGATGCTTCAAGCATTGAGTATGTAGAATATATGAAGCTTAAAGCATCATTTTTGAGTATAAAAGAGTTTTATAAAGATCAGAAGCTTATCCTTGATACTATTGAAAATTCTCAAACATATCTTGGTAGATATCCGGATTTTTTACAGCGTTTTTATAATTATCTGCGAAAGTAAAAAATATTTTTAAAGGAGACGTTGTTATGCAACTAAGCAATTATGATGCTTTTCCTACAACATTACCTATCGTTGTAGAGGATGAGCTTTTTCTATATCCATTTATGATAAGCCCTATATTTTTAAGTTCTCAGCTTGATATTGATGCGGCAACGCATGCAATGGAGAATAACTCTTTACTTTTTGTTTCGTGTACAAAACCGGGCAAAGAACAGAGTAGAGAAAAGGGTGATTTTTATGAGGTTGGTGTCATTGGTTCCGTGATGCGTAAAGTGCATATTCCTGACGGGAGAGTTAAGATACTATTTCAAGGATTAGCCAGAGGTGAGATAGTCAAATTTGAGGATGGTGATTTTAATAAGGGCGAAATTACTATCATGGAGCCAAAAGAGTTCAATCAGGTTAGCGTTGATACACTCATGGAGATATTGAGAGATAAAGTAAAGCAACTCTCTACGGTAAACAATAATTTTCCTCAGGATTTAGTCAAAACGATAGAAGAGAACAGTGAACCTTATAGAATCTGTGATCTTGTCTCTTCACTTTTAAAACTAGAGAAAGATGAAGCGTATAAGCTTTTTATCGAAAGAGATATAGAAAAGAGAATTATCGGTCTCATAGATATACTTAATGAGCAGATAGAATCAGCTAAAGTACAAAAAGAGATACGACATAAAGTTCATTCAAAGATTGAGCAGACAAATAAAGAGTATTTTCTTAAAGAGCAACTCAAGCAGATACAAAAAGAGTTAGGTGTTGATACGCAAAGAGACGAGGAGATTGCAGAGTTTAGGGAGAAGGTAGAGGCGATCAAACCGAGCTTGACGAGGACCACTACTCACTCCGAGAGCCAAAAGATAGGATAGTCGAATATTTCTCAGTACGTGAATTGGCACAAAAAAGAGGCTACAAGGCAAAAGATATTGGAGGTGCCATACTCTGTTTTGCAGGACCTCCCGGTGTTGGTAAGACCTCGCTTGCGAACTCTATCGCTACGGCACTTAAAAGACCTTTAGTTAGGATTGCCCTAGGGGGTCTAGAGGATGTCAATGAGCTTAGAGGTCACAGAAGAACTTATGTCGGTGCTATGCCTGGCAGGATAGTTCAAGGATTGATTGAAGCTAAAAAGATGAATCCCGTCGTTGTGCTTGATGAGATAGATAAAGTCGGGAGAAGTTTTAGGGGTGACCCAACGGCTGCACTTCTTGAGATCTTGGATCCTGAGCAAAATATGAACTATAGAGACTATTATCTTAACTTTAGTATAGATTTGAGTAAAGCTATATTTATTGCAACAGCAAATGATATTAGCAAAATACCTGCACCTCTTAGAGATAGAATGGAGTTTATCTACCTCAATAGTTATACTCCAAGAGAGAAGTTTGAAATTGCAAAGAGGTATCTTATCCCCCAAGAGCTTAAAAAACATGCCCTTAAGGCAAAAGAGGTTACCGTATCTGCTAATGCGCTCAAGCTCCTTATCGAAGAGTTTACGCGCGAAGCAGGTGTTAGAAATCTCAGAAGAAAGATAGCCGGTATTATGAGAAAGGCGGCAAGGAAGCTTTTGGAGAATGATTTAGAAAATCATATCTCGATTACTACAAAAAATATAAAAGAGTTTGCCGATAAAAAAATATTTGAGATATCTGCAGTTGATAAAGAGCCTCAAATCGGAGTTGTTAATGGACTTGCTTGGACATCGGTTGGTGGAGATGTTTTAAAAGTAGAGGCGATAAAGATAAATGGCAAAGGAAGCTTGCAGCTTACCGGAAGTCTTGGTGATGTTATGAAAGAGTCTGCAAGGATTGCCTATAGTGTTGTGAAGATATTGATAGATGAGGGGAAACTTGATGTAAAAAGTGAAGATTCTGCAAGTGAAGAGATATATAAAAGATATGACTTGCATCTTCATGTACCTGAAGGTGCGACACCAAAAGATGGTCCAAGTGCCGGTATAACAATGGTTACAGCTATATCATCTTTATTTAGCGAGAAAAAAGTTGATAATAAAATAGCAATGACCGGAGAGGTTACGCTTACGGGTAAAGTCTTGCCGATAGGTGGACTCAAAGAGAAACTTATAGCTGCCTATAAAGCAGGTGTTACAAGAGCACTCATTCCTAAGAAGAATTACGAAAGAGATCTGGAAGAGATACCTGATGAAGTAAAAGAAAATATGAAAATAATTCCTGTAGAAAATGTAGAAGAAGTTTTAAAATTTGCATTCATTAAGTAGAGTTGAGACTCTACTTAATCGGCAGTCCACATTTGTATCTTAACCTTGAGGTCATCTTCTTTGATGGGTTTTCTCAAAAAGTCATTTGCCCCATAATTAAGAGCTTCTGTTTTTCTGGTATCATCCGTCGAAAGTATAATAACCGGAATATGGGTGTATTTCATATCTGCTCTAAATTTTTTAAGAAATTCCATTCCATCGACTATCGGCATGATAATATCAAGTAAAATCATATTGATTTGTGGGTTGGATGCGATTTTTTCTAGAGCATCTTCCCCATTTTCAGCTTCTAAAATTTCTACAACTTCATCATGTTTTTTAAGTATGTTTTCTAGTAGTTTTCTGTTAATGAAATCATCATCAACAACTAAAACATTGAGGGCCATTTTTATCTCCTATGAGTATTTATAATTTTTTCAATCTCTGCTTTTGTGATAGCATTTGATATCTGTATTGTGTTATTTTTTTGCATTATATCCTCATCTCCAACCATTAAGATGTCTGTTTCGACACCCTGCAAGCCTTCGTTAAAGATATAAGAGTCGATAAATGCTACATCAAACTCTCCTGAGGATATTTTTTCATTAAAACATTTAATATTTTCACATGTGTCATATGCAAGCTTCATATTTTGAATAATTTTTCCATAGATTTTATTTTCTAGCTTGGAAGATTTAAATATAAGTATCTTTCTTTCTTTTTTATCTGCAGGAACATTTTTTGTTTTAACTTCTTTTGCTTCAGCTTTTGGAGCAGCTTTTGAAGCAGCACTTGGAGCTTCGGCTTTCTTTTCCTCTTTCTTTTCAGTTTTCTTGGATGTTTCTTTTGGTGCCTCTTTTTGTTTTTCTTTCGCTTGTGGAGCAGGAGCATCCTCCTCGGGAGAAACTTCTATTGCTTTATCAGAAAGAAATTTATTAAGTATATAGAGTAGCTCAGTTGTCTCAATAGGCTTGGTGATATACTCATCCATTCCCTCGCTAAGGAATCTCTCTCGATCGCCTTTAAGCGCATTTGCAGTAAGTGCGACTATAGGGATATGCGGCACAGCATCATCTTCTTCAAGGTCTAGAATCTCATGTGTAGCTTCAACACCATCCATAACCGGCATTTGAATATCCATAAAGATAAGATCATACGATTTATTTCTACGTTTTTCAAATGCCTCAAGACCATTATTGGCAACTTCAACATCGAGACCAAACTCAGTCAATATTTTAGTAATCAATTTTTGGTTGATAGCATTATCTTCCGCAACAAGAGCTCTTGCATTAAATTTAGTTTTTTGTATTGGCTTTTTAGCAACAGTTTTAGAGGTAGCTGTTTCACTATTTAAGCTTCTTTCTAAAGTTTCTTGAGTTTTTGTAAAGGTAATAGGCTTATAGATAATATTTTGTGTATTTAATCCCATTTTCGCTATTTTATCTTTACTTCGTACACTTGCTAGAAGTGTAAGTTTTGATTGATCCATTTTTGGTAATGCTTCAATGATTTGAGGATCAGCTTTGTCTATATCAATCCAATAATTTTTGCATACATCTTGGTCGAAAAGTTCTCTCAGATCTTTCGCAGTTTCAAAGAGTTTGAGTTCAACTCCAAAGTGTTTAAAGTAATCTTTGAGGTTTTTATCAAGTGTCGTGCTTGCTCTATTGTTTTCATATTTTCCAATAACAAGATTTTCGTATTTATTTTTTGTTTCACTTGCCCCAAGATCAACCTCTTCAAGTGGAAGTCTAAGTATAAAGGCACTTCCTCTGTCTTTCGAGCTTTCAACATCCAGTTTTCCGCCCATTTTTTGTGCAAATTGACTCGAAATTGTAAGTCCAAGACCTGTACCACCAAATTTTCTAGTAACAGATACATCAGCCTGTGAGAATGCATCAAAGATAGTTTTTTGTTGATCTTTGGTCATCCCGATACCGTTGTCTTTTACTTTAAATATGATATTACTGTAACCCTCTTTCATGTTTGCGACACTTGTATCTTTAGTAATTTCCAAAGATATTTCACCATCACTTGGCGTAAACTTGATTGCATTACTTAAGAGATTGATAATAATCTCTTTAATTTTTGTTGAGTCACCTTTAAGTTTAGGGCTAATGGATGGATCGATATAGAAGTTAAGATCGATATTTTTATCAGCAGCACTTGCTCCATAAGTTTCAACCGTACTCTCGAGCTCCTCAGCTGTATCAAATATGATATTTTCTATCTCTATCTTATTGCTTTCGATTTTTGAAAGGTCAAGAATGTTATTAATAATGTCCAACAAGTTCTCAGAACTCTTATCGATAATCGAGATATACTCCTCTTGTTCCTGATTAAGATCAGTATTTTTAAGAAGCTCAGTAAAGCCTACGATTCCATTAAGCGGTGTTCTGATTTCATGCGACATATTTGCCAAAAAGAGCGATTTTGCTTCATTGGCTTGAAGTGCAGCTTGTTTATCACTTTTTGCAGTCTCAACAAGCTTTTCTATAAATGAGTAAGAGTCTCTAATGCCTTCAAATGTGTGAAGGCTAAAAACTTTATCTTTAAATTCTCCATCTTCTCCTATCTCATCAAGACCTTTAGTGATAATTTTCTCAAGTTCTGAAGTATTTTTCGATACTTTTCTTGTTGTTAGATATCCTATAATGGCCAATATAAATCCCAATAGAAGCAAACCGGCGGCGATAAGAATTGAGTTAAAACTTTTTGCCTCTAAAGCAGTAGCATTATTCCATATTTTGTCGGAAAGTTCTATCTCTATTTTTGAGAGAAGAGCTATCTTCTCTGATTGCGCTTTAAACCAATTTTGTCCATCAACCGAGTAACTACCGTTTCTATAACCACTATTGACTGCATTTTCCATAAGCATTATGTTTTGGAATGTTGCTTCTCCTTTTTTATCAAGAAGAATCGCATCAATTTTGTTTTTGAGCACGCCATTCCCGACTTTCCCGGCACCTAAGGCGTTTGCATGCACATTAAATGCATTCCATGACCGAATCTCTGCAGACGACATAGGGCTTTTTGTGTTAAGAAAATAGCTGATATACCCTCGCTCAATAGCAGTATTATGTTTTGCAACATAAACATCTTGAAGTATCGAAGATGCTGCTGCACTCTCTTCATCTAGATTGAGTGGTTTAGATGTATCTAAGAGTGTATTGAGTAATGGCAATATAAGTTGAGAAGTATAGCCGTCAAAAAATACTTTCGTAAAACTTTGATTTTCTACATTCGCATCAGCTCTTACTTTATCTAAGTTAGCAAGACTATTGATTGCTTTCATATAAGTAGCAGATTGTAAATCATCTACTCCACCTAAAAGGTTTAAAGCGATAGGCAACAAAGGTTGCCCCATTTTTTTGATATCTTTTTTGAGTTTTGCAATGGCAGTATTTGTCTCATTTTCTTGCTCTTTAAGCATCTTTTTTGAACTATCTTGAGGTATGGTTCTAAAAAGAATATTTGCATCTCTCTCTTGCGATAGTTTATCTATCGTTTCGCTGATAAGTTTATTATTTTCCAAAGTATTTTTTGTAACCCTTGCTCTTTCATAATCTCTATATGAATTTAAAAGAAGATATGTAGATATTGCAAGGAGTAAAAGTATAGGTACTAGCCCTATAAGTCTTAATCTATTATTTATACTCATGTGTTACTCCTTATTGTAATGTGTCGGCCATTTGGCGTTTAAAAGATAAAAATTGAGCCCAATATTTTCTTACCAAAGGTTCAACATTTTCTAGTTTATCATTTGCTTGAAGTGCAGCAAGTGATTCAGCAAGAGGTGCTATTCTCAGATTGCTTGACGTCCCCTTTAACATGTGCGCAATTTTTTGAATTCTTGCAAGATCACTTATCTCGTATGCTTTTATTAGGTTATTAGTTTCAGTATGCATTTGATCTATAAAGTCTTTTATGAATTCCCTTACAAGTTCATTTGGAAGATTGAGCTCTTTTGCTGCTTCATCAACACTAAAGTCAAATCTTAAAGGAGTAACATCTGAAAGATCAATGCTCGCTCCGCTAATTAATTCAACTTTATTATCTTCAAGCTCTATCTTTTCGTCGTTGTTTTCTTCTATGATATGGATTGGTGTATCTTGAGCGACATTCAGCCCCCCGCTTTCTACCAATTCAAGATTTTCAACAAGAGCATAAAACTCTTCAACCCCTCCTTTAACATCACTGCTTCTGGCTATAGTGCTACACGCTTCAATAAGTTCATCCGGCAGATGAAGATTTTGTGTAAGTTGTTTTGCAGTTTTAACTGCTTGATTTCTTTTGGCGTCATCACTGCTAAGAAGATCATCAATAAGACCGTTGAGAGCCTCTTTATACTCTGCTATAAACTCTTTATAGTCATCCTTGCTGACTCCGAGTAAAGAACTGTTCTGATCAATATCAACAATATATTTTGGAAGCTCTTTTGGCGCTTCATCTGTTAAATTGTAGAGCAAATCGTCTGTTTGCGGTTTTTCTATAATTGCATTATCATTTTCAAAGTCGCCCATGAGTTCTTCTATCGTAAGTTCGCGTTCCGGCTCTTTCGCAGGTTCTTGATAGATATCTTCCAATTCTAAAATTTCTTCATTGGAATCATCTTTTCCATAAATGATATCATCGTTGTTGATTGGCATACTGTTTGAAACATTGTCGTTCATGCTGATAAGTTGAAGCAAACCTGAGGAAGTTACGATATCACTTTTTTTAATCGATTTAGTGATTCGTTCTTTATCGTTTTGATTATTCTTGTTCTATCATGGTTTTATATTTTGGTATAATCTCTTCGATCTCCGTTTCGAAAGCCGGTCTTCTTGCTGCACTATAGCCGACTATCTTGCCATCCTCCAAGATGGGTGAAACATGTGAGTATACCCAGTAATATTTTCCGTCTTTTCGAAGATTTTTTATAATGCCTGTCCACTCTTTGCCTGAGTTCATATGATCCCAAAGGTCGCGAAAAGCAGCTTTTGGCATATCGGGATGTCTTACTATATTGTGATTTTTCCCAATAAGCTCATCTTTTGTGTAGCCGGCAATTTCACAAAATTTACGATTAGCATATGTAATTATACCTTTTAAATCGGTTGAACTTACGATAAGACCCGAATCAAAAGTATACTCTTCATCTATAGGTGTAATCGACATTTCTGCATTTCCTCCCCAACATTTATGTAATATAATTTTTGATATTATATCCTTAAATATAAGATTACACAAATTTTTATAAAACTATTATGAATTTGAGTTATTCGATGGTATGTAATCGCAAACCTATGGGCTTCATCTCGTAAAAGCTGTAAAAGTTGCAATCTTTTATCGCTTGGGAGTAAGTCAAATTTATCATCACTTGTGTAGATCTTATCTTTTGCTGCACCTTTAGCACGATGTGCTTTTGCATCGAGCTTTTCCTTGGCAATTGAGATAACATCTATATCTACTTTTGCCTCTTTGAGTAGCGTTTTTGCAAGGTTTATCTGCGCGATACCTCCATCTATAAGCCAAAGGTTTGGAGGCGGTATCTCGCCAAAATTTGTGATACGTCTTAGGAGCATCTCACGCATTTGGGAGTATTCATCTTTTGATTCCAACCCATATCTTCGATAGTACTCCTTTTGCCATACCCCCTCGCTCCATACGATCATGCCTCCAACAGAGCTCTCTCCTTGATGGTGTGATGTATCAAAAACCTCTATGGTGTAAGGTGTCTCTTGTAAAGAGCAGAGTGCTTGAAGTTGCTCTAAAATTTTCTCATAATTACTGTTTTTCTTGTTCTCTAAAAGCTCTTTTGCATTTATTTTGGCTACATTGATAATCTTGGTTTTGCTGCCTATTTTTGGATGTTTAATCGCTATTTTTTTGTCCACTATTTTAGAGATAAGTGTTGTTATCTCGTCAATATTTTCAAAATCATCATCGACGAGGATATTTTTCGGTATCACGGGTGTCGTTGCTTTATAAGAAGAGAGGAGCACTTGTGAATAGACCCCATTTTTATCTACTTCTCCGCTATGCCTAAAATAGCTATGGTCACTTGCGATAAGTTTCCCCTCGCGAATAAAGAGTTTGATGATGATGCCCCGTGATTTATCATGATCAATCGCAATTACGTCATAGTCTTCTAATGCGGCAAGATCAAGTGTAGAGTTTACGGTAAGCTCTTTGATTGTTTTGGCCGCATCTCTAGTTTTAGCAGCCTCTTCATACCTCTCTTGTTCGGCTAAAGTTTTCATTCTTTGGTCTAGCATCTTTATAAGCGTGCTTCGTTTCTCTATCGCTTTCGTTGCTGTATCGACTATCTTTTTATAATCCTTTTTGTCTATCTTGCCTTCACATGGCGCTAAGCATCTATTTATCTGATAAAAGAGACATGCTTTTTTCCCTTGGATGCAACTTTTCTTTTGAACAAGCGGATAGAGCTCATAGAGGCTATCAAGTAGCACTCTTGCTCCGCTTGGGAATGGACCGTAGTATCTGATATTTTTACCCTTGATGATTTTTCGAGTAATCTCAAATCTAGGGAAATCTTCTGAATGATTTATAGAAATATAGGGGTATGTTTTATCATCTCTAAGCAGTATATTGTATTTTGGTTTAAGCTGTTTTATAAGCGAATTTTCTAAAATCAGTGCATCGTCTTCGCTATCAACCAAGATATACTCGAGCGAAGTCACCTCTAAAAGCATCTTTTGTAATCTCTGGGAGAGGGTAGGGTTGGGAGTAAGTTTGGGTGTAAATCTCCAATAACTCTTTACTCTATTTTTGAGACTTTTTGCTTTGCCGACATAGAGCAGTTTGCCGTTTTTACCAAAATATTGATAAATACCCGGTTTATCGGGAAGTGATCTTATGATCGATTGCATTTTATAATCTCTTTTATCCTCTCAAGACTCTCTTTGATTTTCGGATTTGTCACATTGACATCAAACTCTCCTTGGGCAAGCTCAAAGTAGCAAGGTACACTATCGTGTATCTTTGGCATCTGGTGGTATTTGCTATGGAATGCCGCTACTTTGCTGACTGCTTCAAAGCAACACTCTTTATCGTATTTGCCTAGCGTAGTTAATAAGCTTTTTAATAAATCTTTATTATAATTAAGCTCCATTTTAAAGCCTGGATGTTTCAAGGCGATAAAAAGTGTCTCATTCTTGATATAAACAAATGCTATCGCTTTTTGCAAATGTTGTGGAAGAAGAGAGAGAAATTTAGCATAGCACTTATGCGCTCCAAGAGGTTTAAATTGAACACTGCTAGTAAGTTTATCAAGTACGGTTTTAGATGTTTTCATGTTGTTATTGTATCATCTGTTTGCTGTATGATTCTCTATGGGTGCGGGTACAAAAAGCCGCCTGTTTATCTCCCTTCAAATAATGATACACAAGTTGTAGCAGAGCATCAAGGAGAGTGATTGCAAAAATATGATGTGATTATAATCGGCGCAGGTGTAGCAGGTCTCTATGCCGCCATGAATATACCGACTTCAAAAAAGGTGCTTGTGCTCTGCAAAGATATCCCATGGGAGTGTAATACTTTCTATGCGCAAGGTGGCATCGTAACAGCGCTTGATGCCGATGATGTCCCCGTGCATGTAGAAGATACACTAGCAGCCGGAGCTTACCACAATTTAAAAAAAGCTGTTCAGATACTCTCGGAAACTTCATTGGAAACCACTAAGGATATCATCAAAAGAGGAATGGTTTTTGATACAGATAAAAAAGGAAAACTTCTCTACACTAAAGAGGCGGCTCACTCAGCGGCTCGGATAATCCATGCAGGTGGAGATGCTACAGGTCGATATCTGCACTATTTTATGATGACTCAAAACCCACACCATTTAGAACAAAATATGCTTGTTTATGATCTGCTCATTGATGATGGAAGATGCTATGGAATCAAAGCAACTGTCAATTATACACCAAAGACAATCTACGCCGATAATGTTATCATCGCCTCTGGAGGTGTGGGATCACTGTATGAATACAACACAAACTCAAGAACCGTAAGTGCGGATATTCATGGTATCTGTGTTGAAAAAGGAATCGCACTTCAAGATATGGAGTTTATGCAGTTTCACCCGACTGTTTTTGTCGATACACCTTTGGCAAGAAAACTTCTTTTAACGGAAGCACTTCGAGGTGAGGGCGCGCATATAGTTGATGAAGATGGAAAAAGATTTCTCTTTGAATATGATGAGCGAGCTGAGCTTGCAAGTCGCGATATCGTTTCAAGAGGTATCTTTGATTATAAGAGAAAAACGGGCAAGAAAGTCTATCTTGATTTTAGTATGTTTGAGCCCAAAAAGTTTCATAAAAGATTCCCAAATATTACGAGTACTTTTGAAGCGCAAGGGTATAGATTGCCTCAAGATAGGGTGCCTATCTCGCCTGCATTTCACTATGCAAACGGCGGTATTGCGTGCAATTCTTATGGTGTAGTGCCCGGAATGCAAGGGCTCTATGTGATAGGGGAAGCTGCAAGAACGGGAGTGCATGGAGCCAATAGGCTTGCTTCAAATTCACTTTTAGAGGGGATGGTCTTTGCAAAAAGAGCAACAGAACATATGCTCTCGCAAGAAAATCACAATACAAAGATGCCTAAATTTGATAAAGATTACGGTAATATTCTGCACAAAGATAACGACAAAGAGTATAAGCGTCAACTCAGAAAGATTATGTGGGAGGAGATAGGTATTATTCGCACCACAAAAGGTCTTCACCACGCAAAAAATTTAATCTATGATCTTAAAAATCGTGAAATAGGAAGGCTTTTGCAACTTCGGCTCAACACAGCCTCTGCTATTGTTGATGCTGCGCTTTTAAGAAAAGAGTCTTTGGGAGCTCACTATATAGAGAACGAAGAACAAGATATATAATTTTACACAAGGGGAAAAGATGGACGCAGTTCCAATAGCCATACTCGATTTTGGCTCACAATACACACAACTTATTGCTAGAAAACTAAGAGAGAGCGGAGTCTACTGTGAAGTTTTCCCATTTTCTGAAAAGATAGAAGATATAAAAAAGAGATCACTTAAAGGGATTATACTCTCGGGCGGCCCGGCTTCGGTATATGCTCAAGATGCGTATAGACCTGATGAAGCGATTTGGGATCTTGGATTGCCGATTCTTGGTATCTGCTATGGCATGCAGCTTATCACGCATCACTTTGGCGGTGAAGTGATTCCGGCAAATCACCATGAATACGGTAAAGCAAAACTCTCTTTTGCATCCGATGCCGATATATTTAAGGATATTGAAAATGACTCAATTGTTTGGATGAGCCATGGAGATAAAGTTGAGTCTATGCCTGAAGGATTTGAAGCTATCGGTTTTAGTGAAAACTCCCCTTATGCTGCTATAGCGGATGTGAAACGACAAGTTTATGCTTTTCAATTTCACCCGGAAGTGCATCACTCTACGCAGGGCGTGAAGATGCTTAAGAACTTTGCAAAAAATATCTGTGGATGTGAAAGCACTTGGAATATGGGGAGTTTTGCCAAAGAGAAGATCGCGCAGATCAAAGAACAAGTAGGCGAAGGAGTTGTACTTTGCGGCGTTAGTGGCGGCGTTGAGAACTCTTTTTAAATAAACTTAAAGGGGTGGTCGATCCTGAGCAAAAGAGAAAAATCATCGGCGAGACATTTATCGAGGTCTTTGATAAAGAGGCAAAAAAACACAAAGATACATCATTTTTAGCTCAAGGTACGCTCTATACGGATGTTATCGAGTCTGTTTCTGTAAAGGGGCCTTCAAAGACTATCAAGTCACACCACAATGTTGGCGGGTTGCCTGATTGGATGACTTTTGATCTTATAGAACCTCTAAGAGAGATATTTAAAGATGAGGTGCGCAAGCTAGGACTTGAACTTGGACTTCCTAAGGATATGATAGGCCGCCACCCATTTCCCGGGCCAGGACTTGCGATTCGTATCATGGGAGAGGTCAATGAAGCATCGCTAGAATTGGTAAAAGAGAGTGATGCCATCATGCAAGAAGAACTCAAGGCAAGTGGCTATTATGATAAAGTTTGGCAGGCATTTACCGTGCTTCTTAATGTCAGCTCGGTCGGTGTCATGGG
>JARROQ010000013.1:0-51596 GCA_037383745.1 Sulfurovaceae bacterium | reverse complement strand
CGAAAGCTTTTTGTAGCCTCTATCATATTTTCTAAAGCAGGAATAACCTCTTCAAATTTTCTTGTCTTGAGTCCACAATCAGGATTGATCCATACTTTTTCTTTTGGTAGAATCTCAAGCATTTGAGCTATCTGTCCCTTGAGTTCCTCTACACTTGGTATCCGAGGAGAGTGAATATCATAGACGCCAAGTCCTATCTCTTTTGAGTAATTAACCTCTTTAAAGATCTGAAGGAGCGCATTGCCGCCTTTAGCAAGTTCGATACTAATCACGTCAGCATCCATCGCCTCAATTGCATCTATGATGTCATCAAATTGACTATAGCACATATGGGTGTGTATCTGCGTTTTTGGCTCCGCACTGCTTACCGAGAGTTTAAAGCTATCAATCGCCCAACGCTCATAGGTACCGATGTCTATTTTTCTCAGAGGATACCCCTCTTTAAAAGCGGCTTCATCGACTTGAATTATCTTGATACCGCGTTTTTGTAGCTCATCGATCTCGTCACTAAGGCAGAGTGCTATCTGCGTTGCGATCGTACTTTTGGGTAGATCATCACGCACAAATGACCAGTTGATGATAGTCACAGGCCCTGTGAGCATCCCTTTTACGGGCTTTGAAGTAAGGCTTTGAGCATACGTTATCCAATCTACGGTGATATATTTCTCCATGCTCACATCTCCATAGAGTATAGGAGGTTTTACGCATCTTGCGCCATAACTTTGCACCCAGCCATTTTGACTAAAAGCAAATCCATTGAGATGTTCGCCGAAATATTCGACCATATCATTTCTTTCAGGTTCGCCATGCACCAACACATCAAGCCCTATCTCTTCTTGCATAACGATAACATCTTGGATGTAACCCTTGATGATTGCGTCATACTGCTCTTTGGAGATTAGGTTTTGTTTGAGGTTTTTTCTTGCATCGCGTATCTCTTTTGTTTGAGGGAAAGAGCCTATCGTTGTTGTAGGTAAGAGTGGATAGCCGATATCCCTTTTTTGTTTTACGATTCGTGTCTCAAATTGCTCTTCACGCTCCTCTTTTTTTATCTCTGCTACTCTTTTTGCAACAAGCGGATTGTGTATCTTTTTTGATGCTCCAAGAGTGGCGATATCGTTTTTGTTTTTTTCTAAAAGGGCATCATCTCCTATCTCTTTTTGATCAAAAAAGATTCTAGAAACAAGAGCGAGCTCTTCTAGTTTTTGATAGGCGAAGCTCAGTGAATTTTTGATCTCCTCGTCCATATCTGTTTCAAATTCAAGAGAATAGGGCACATGTAAAAGCGAGCATGAGGTTGCAAGGGTGATTCTCTCTTTTGAGATTATCTTTGCAACGGTATGCAAAAGATCCAATGTTTTAGAGAGATCATTTTTCCAGATGTTTCTACCATCGATGATACCCGCTACCAATACCTTATCACTTTGTGCGATGGTTTGCAGTGTATCAAGATTTTTAGCTCCACGAATGAGATCAAGCCCAATTCCCCAAATAGGAAGCTTCGCAAGTATGTGTGTGGCTTCACTGGAATGCTCAAAGTATGTTGCCACAAGTAGTTTTATCTTGCTGCTTGCTTTGGCGAGTTTTGTATAGCACGGCTCTATCAATGACAATACTTCCGGTGTAACATCACGCACGAAAATAGGATCTTCTATCTGTACTATTATCCCATCGCCAAGCGCAGCAATCTCTTTTAGAAGCTCCACATAAACATCCGTGAGACTATCTAGTAGTAGATAAGCATCACTTCTATCGACACATTTTGAAAGTGCTAGGAATGTGATAGGAGAGATGAGGTTTATCTTGGTTTCTATCCCAAGTGCCGATGCCTCCTTGTACTCTCTTATAATCTTTGTAGCATTGAGTGAAAATTGCTGATTGGCACTTAATTCAGGAACAATATAGTGATAGTTGCTACCAAACCATTTACTCATCGACATAGCCACACCATCCTCATAGCCTCTTGCCATAGCAAAATATCTTTTCGTTACATCTTCTATTTTTTGAAATCTCTGTGGAATCGCACCCACTAGAGTGATGGTATCGAGCATCTGATCATAGTAGGAAAAATCGTTAGAACTTATATAGTTTATCCCACTCGCTTTTTGTTTTTGCCAGCTCTTTGTTTTGAGCTCTTTGGCAACCTCTTCTACGACACTAAAATCACACTCATTAGACCAGTATCTCTCAAGTGCAAATTTTAACTCTCTCTTTTCCCCGATTCTAGGGAATCCAATTACTAAACTTTTTGACATTATTTATCCTTATTATATATGGTGTTTTATATTTGGTGATTATGGATAATTTTTGGAGGGTGGATACCGCTTCTTCTAAAGCTAAAATATTTGCAGTTACAATTTGATTTTTTTATTTATTTTGCATTTTTTATGGATTGTTTAGCAATTTTAGTAAATATACAATTGCACAAAGTTGGATTTTGCAATAAGAGAAGACAACTATTTTGTATATCTAAAGGAGGGTCTTCCTCCTCTTCGGCAGAGTTTTTGAAACAAAGGCTGTAGATCGATGCTATTTTGCTCACTTGCTTATGCAGCGTTATATGTACGCAATGAGCAAGGATGGATTGCAGGGTAAAATATTTTTTGCCAAAGCCTCTAGGTGATTTCAACTACGCTACCTTTTGTCTATTTTGAGAATTATATCCTAAAAATTAAAAAACTATTGACTTTTTAAGGCTTTTTAAATATAATTGCGTTCCATTTTTAGTTTCTAAAATTGGTATGGGTGCTGGTGTAGCTCAGCTGGTAGAGCAGCTGATTTGTAATCAGCAGGTCGCGGGTTCGAGTCCCATCACCAGCTCCATAAAAAAATTATCAGTGTTTGACCGGTATCAAAACAAATTGAGGTGAGATACTCAAGTGGCCAACGAGGGCAGACTGTAAATCTGCTGGTTTTTACCTTCGAAGGTTCGAATCCTTCTCTCACCACCATAATTTGTTGCAAGAAATGACGCGGGAGTAGCTCAGTTGGCTAGAGCGTCAGCCTTCCAAGCTGAGGGTCGCGGGTTCGAGTCCCGTCTCCCGCTCCATTTATACTGGGAGCTGTGTGATTATGATATTTTTTTAATCTGCATCATACCAAGCTTTCTTGTAAAATTTCTTGTGATTTTTATCGTTTTGACACAGTCAGACGCAATTTTATAAGGTTCGTAGTTGCCCAGGTAGCTCAGTGGCAGAGCACTTCCTTGGTAAGGAAGAGGTCGGCGGTTCAATCCCGCTTCTGGGCTCCAGCCAGCAGTATGGACAAAAATGTTTTTATATCATTTTGGTATCCAAAAAGTGGAGCCAAAAGCATTTTTGTCCATATATTGGTTATGGGGTCTAAGTAAATTCTGATATAATATCAGCCTAAATTTTAAAAAGCTAGGAGAAAAAGATGGCTAAGGCAAAGTTTGAAAGAAATAAACCGCATGTTAACATCGGTACAATCGGTCACGTTGACCACGGTAAAACAACTCTAACGGCTGCTATAACAGCTGTATTGGCTACAAAAAATGACTCTGCATTTATGGATTATGATAAGATCGATAATGCTCCTGAAGAGAGAGAAAGAGGGATTACAATCGCTACTTCTCACGTAGAGTACGAAACAGATAAGAGACATTACGCTCACGTTGACTGCCCGGGGCATGCCGACTATGTTAAAAACATGATCACAGGTGCTGCGCAAATGGATGGTGCTATCCTTGTTATCGCTGCGACTGATGGTCCTATGGCGCAAACAAGAGAGCATATCCTTCTCTCAAAGCAAGTAGGTGTTCCATATATCGTTGTATTCTTGAACAAAGAAGATCAATTAGATGACGCTGATAAAGAAGAGATGCTTGAGCTTGTTGAGATGGAAGTTAGAGAGCTTCTAAGTCAATACGATTTCCCGGGTGATGATACACCTATCGTTGCAGGTTCTGCATTTCAAGCACTTGAAGAAGCAAAAGCAGGTAATCTTGGACCATGGTCTGAGAAGATTATTGCACTTATGGATGCTGTTGATGAATACATCCCTGATCCTGTTCGTGAAACTGATAAAGATTTCTTGATGCCGATTGAAGATATCTTCTCTATTCAAGGTCGTGGTACAGTTGTAACCGGAAGAATCGAAAGAGGAAAAGTGTGTGTAGGTGACAATATTGAGATCGTTGGTATCAAAGATTCTCAAAGCACAACCGTAACCGGTGTTGAGATGTTTAGAAAAGAGATGGATTGTGGTGAAGCCGGAGATAACTGTGGTGTTCTTATCCGTGGTATTGAAAAAGAAAATGTACAAAGAGGTATGGTTCTTTGTAAACCAAAATCAATTACTCCTCATACACAATTTGAAGCTGAGGTTTATGTTCTAACAAAAGAAGAGGGTGGTAGACATACACCATTCTTTAACAACTATAGACCACAATTTTATGTGAGAACTACGGATGTTACCGGTTCAGTTCAGCTTCAAGCAGGAACTGAGATGGTTATGCCTGGTGATAATGTTAAGATCAATGTTGAACTCATCGCTCCAATCGCTCTCGAAGAGGGAACAAGATTTGCTATCCGTGAGGGTGGTAGAACTGTTGGTGCCGGTGTTGTAACAAAGGTCATTGCATAATCCCAACTTTAGCAACAAAGAGGCTTCTTGCCTCCTAGCTAAGTAGATAATGGAGATAAAATGAGAGAGACTGTACATTTGGGTTGTGAAAAGTACTGAAAAACTTGCACTTAAAAAATACTGCAAGTGGTGCAAAGAGCACACAGTTCACAAAGAGATGAAGCTTTAAGCTCATCCTTTCGGGTTAGTTTGATTTAGTTGTTAGGCCAATAGCTCAGTTGGTAGAGCACTGGTCTCCAAAACCAGGTGCCGGGGGTTCGAGTCCCTCTTGGCCTGCCATAAAGAAGGTGATTGATAATGAACAAAATTTCAACATTTATTGCGCATGCAAGAGACGAGATAAATAAAGTTATCTTTCCAACAAAGATGCAGGTTCGACAGGCATTTTTTGCGGTGATTTTAGTTGTTGTAGCTATTTCACTTTTTTTAGCATTGGTTGATTTGATTATGTCAAGCATTGTATCATCAGTAATATAAGGATTTAAATGGCTTATCAATGGTATGCAATACAGACCTATGCTGGAAGTGAAAGATCAGTTAAAGAGTCAATTGAGCGATTAGCAAAAGATTATGGTTTGGAAGATAAAGTAGAAAGAATCGTTGTTCCTACAGAAGAGGTCATCGAAGTAAAAAATGGTGAGAAGAGAATCACAGAGAGATCACTCTATCCGGGTTATGCTTTCGCACATATAGATCTGGATACCGATCTTTGGCATAAGATCCAGAGTCTTCCAAAAGTATCTAGATTTATCGGTGAACAAAAGACGCCAACACCATTGAGCGATGCAGATATCAAGGTGATACTTGAAAAGATGGAGAAAAAATCTGCTCCTAGACCAAAAATTGATTTTGAGATGGGAGAGATGGTTCGAATCATTGATGGACCATTTGCAAACTTTACCGGTATGGTTGAAGAGTACGATCTTGATCATGGTAAGTTGCGATTGAATGTATCTATATTTGGAAGAAATACACCGGTTGAAATCTTGTACACGCAAGTCGAAAAGATTATATAAGAAGTTCATAACATAAAGAGGGAAAGATATGGCAAAGAAAATACAAACGAGTTTTAAGATGATTATACCTGCCGGTTCAGCGAATCCATCGCCACCGGTTGGTCCTGCATGTGGTCAAAGAGGTATAAACATTATGGAGTTTTGTAAAGCTTTTAATGAAAAGACAAAAGATATGATGGGATTTAATGTTCCTGTTGAGATCACTGTTTATACAGATAAGAGTTTTACATTTATAACAAAGCAACCGCCTGCAACCGATCTTATCAAAAAAGCTGCCGGTATCAAAAAAGGGACAGATAATCCTTTGTTGAACAAAGTTGCAAAGATAACAAAAGCACAACTTGATGAGATAGTCGAGAAAAAAATCGCCGATCTCAATACAGACGACAAAGAGGTTGCTGCTAAAATCATCGCCGGATCGTGCAGAAGCATGGGCGTTGAGATAGCGGATTAAGCATCAACTAACCACATGATGTAAAACGTGGGAGCAAATAAGCGGAGAAATATATGGTAAAGACAACAAAAAGACGAGAAGCATTACTAGCAAAAGTAGACAAGACAAAAGAGTATAGCGTGGAAGAAGCTATGACTATTTTGCCTGATCTTAAATCAGCGAAATTTGATGAGACGATTGAGATCGCACTCAACCTCAATGTAGATCCTAGACATGCGGATCAGATGATAAGAGGTTCTGTAGTCCTTCCTCACGGAACAGGGAAAACAGTGCGCGTAGCAGTTTTTGCAAAAGATGCTAAAGCAGATGAAGCAAAAGCAGCAGGTGCCGATATCGTTGGAAGTGATGATCTTATAGAGCAGATCCAAAGCGGCACTATCAACTTCGATACGGTAATCGCAACGCCGGATATGATGGGTGTTATCGGAAAAGTAGCAAGAGTCCTTGGACCAAAAGGTCTTATGCCAAACCCTAAAACAGGTACAGTGACTATGGATGTAGCAACTGCTGTTAAAAATGCAAAAGGTGGACAGGTAAATTTCCGTGTTGATAAAAAAGGAAATATCCATGCAGGTATCGGAAAGATAAGTTTTAAAGCTGATCAGATAAAAGAGAACTTTATCAAATTTATCGAAGTAATCAACCGTGCAAAACCTTCTACGGCAAAAGGAAGATATATAACAAATGCTGCAATCTCATTAACGATGAGTCCTTCAGTGAAACTGAATACTCTAGAGTTATTGGAGATTAAATAGTTTAACTATTTTATCTTGGCCAAAGAAAGCAGGGGTCGTTGACTTAAACGAGATTTTATCTCAGCCGCAAGGCAAGCCCTACTAGAGGTCGAAAGGAGAAAAGATGACAAAAGCAGAAAAACAACAACTTGTTGCCGAGCTTACAGACGGTTTTAAAGATGCCGGTGCCATTGTAGTTTGTGACTACAAAGGTATGGGTGTTAAAGATATCGAGTCTGTTCGTAAGATGGCAAGAGAAACAGATGCCAAAGTGAAGATTGTTAAAAATACTCTTGCTTCTATCGCTCTAGCAAATACAGAGCATGAGAAACTAGATTTTGTTGACATGAACATGGTTATCTGGGGAAGTGATCAAGTCGCTACTTGTAAAATCGCAGATAAAACTGCAGCTGATTTTAAAGAGAAATTTGCGATTAGATCAGCTTTGCTTGAAGGGAAAGTCGTCGATGTAAATACTGTTGTATCTATGGCGAAACTTCCTGGCAGAGAAGAGCTTCTTGGCATGTTGCTTAATGTTTGGATGGCACCGATTAGAAATATTACAATCGGTCTTGATAGACTTGCAACAAAAAGACAAGAAGAGGCATAAAAAGTTGGCTTTGGAGATTTTCTCCTTTCGATTAAATAAAAGAAAAAACTAAAAAGGATATAAAATGGCAGTTACAAAAGAAGATGTAATGGAATTCATCTCAAACATGTCTGTACTTGAACTAAGCGAGATGGTAAAAGAGTTTGAAGAGAAATTTGGTGTATCAGCGCAAGCAACAGTAGTTGCAGCAGGCGGTGGAGCAGGCGAAGCAGCAGCAGCTGATGAGCAAACAGAGTTTACTGTAGTACTTGCAGCTACAGGCGATAAAAAGATCAATGTAATTAAAGTCGTAAGAGAAGTTACAGGTCTTGGTCTTAAAGAGGCAAAAGATGCTACTGAAAACACTCCGGCAGTTATCAAAGAGGGTGCAAGCAAAGAAGAAGCAGAAGAGATTAAAAAGAAATTCGAAGAAGCTGGAGCTACTTGCGAACTCAAGTAAAAACTACGCAACAAGGGATCTTCCCTTGTTCATCTCACATGGAGATAGCGATAAACTATTTAAGAGACATTCTCATACCCTCATTAGAAATAGTTTTTTTCTGTATCCACGGCCATGAAACTACAAACAAAAAACTTAAAAGACAAGGTTAGCCCATGTTAAATTCTTTACAATCAGGAAATAGACTTCGAGTCGATTTTTCTAAAACCCCAAGAGAGATTGAGATCCCAAATCTATTACAACTCCAACAAGAGAGCTATGATAATTTTTTGATGTTCAATGAAAAGAATAGAAAAAACTCAACTATAGAGAGAGTTTTTAATGCCTCTTTTCCTATCCATGATCAACAAAATAGATTGACGCTTAACTATAAAAATTCAGAGATTATCCCTCCAAAATATACAGTAAGAGAGTGTATGGAGAGAGGCCTTACATACTCTGTATCTCTTAAAATGAATGTTGCGTTAACTATCTGGAATAGAGATGAGAAGACGGGTGAAAAACTTGATCCAAAAGAGATCAAAGAACAATCTGTTTATGTAAGAGATATCCCACTTATGACGGATAGAACATCATTTATCGTTAATGGTGTTGAGAGAGTTATCGTTAATCAGCTCCACAGAAGTCCGGGCGTTATCTTCAAAGAGGCTGAGGCTACAACAACATCAAACAAGCTTATCTATTCGGCACAGATTATTCCGGATCGCGGCTCATGGCTCTATTTTGAGTATGATGCAAAAGATGTTCTCTATGCAAGAATCAATAAAAGAAGAAAAATACCTGTTACAATCCTCTTTAGAGCACTCGATTACTCAAGAGAAGATATCGTTAAATTTTTCTATCCGACAAAGACCATCAAAATCAAAGACAATAGATTTTTAACAAAATATAATCCGGATGACTTCTTAGGAAGAGCAGATTATGATGTCAAAGATATGAATGGCAATGTGATAGTAGCAGCCGGTAAAAGATTGACTAAGAAAAAAGCACAAGCATTCAAAGACGAAGGCTTAGAGTGGATAGAGTATCCGCTTGAAGTGCTCTTGGAGCGCTATTTTGCAAAAGCTATCATCGATAATGAAAGCGGTGAAGTACTTTATGATGCAGTAACACAACTCGATGAGAACAGACTCAAAAGAATCATGGAAAAAGGCATCGAAGAGATAGAGATTGCAAACGACCTCGCAGAAGGGTGTGATAGCTCAATCATCAAAGCATTTGTTGCTGATAGCGAGAGTTTGAAACTCTTAAAGCAGACAGAAGATATCGAAGATGAGAATATCCTCTCAGCGATTAGAATCTATAAAGTGATGAGACCGGGAGATCCTGTAACTCCTGATGCAGCAAGAACATTCTTGAAACAACTCTTCTTTGATCCGGAACGATATGATCTGACAAAAGTCGGTCGTATGAAGATGAACCATAAGCTTGGTCTTGATATCCCTGAATATGTAACTGTATTGACAGCGGAAGATCTTATCAATACCGTTAAATACCTTATCAAAGTCAAAAATGGACAAGGGCATATCGACGATAGAGACCACTTAGGTAATAGAAGAATTAGAGCTATCGGTGAGTTGCTTGGAAATGAGCTCCATAACGGTCTTATCAAAATGCAAAAAGCGATTAAAGATAAGATGACGACGATATCGGGTTCATTTGATGAGCTTATGCCGCATGATCTTATCAACTCTAAGATGATAACAAATACTGTTTTAGAATTCTTCTCAAGCGGTCAGCTTTCACAATTTATGGATCAAACCAATCCATTATCGGAAGTTACGCACAAAAGAAGACTCTCAGCACTTGGCGAGGGTGGACTTGTCAAAGAGAGAGCAGGATTTGAGGTTAGGGATGTGCATCCGACACACTATGGTCGTATCTGTCCTATCGAGACGCCTGAGGGGCAAAATATCGGTCTTATCAATACGCTTGCAACTTACTCAAAAGTAAATGAGCTTGGTTTCATCGAAGCACCTTACAAAGTTGTAAAAGATAGAGTTATCACAGATGAAATCGTCTATATCACAGCAACACAAGAAGAGAATAAGTGTATCGCGCCTGCTTCTACGAAAGTAAATGAAAAAGGCTATATCGTTGAAGATCTTATCGAGACACGACTCAATGGAAATATAGAGCTTAACGAAGCAAGCAAAGTAAATCTCATCGATGTCTCTCCATTGATGATATCAGGTTCAGCTGCAGCGCTGATTCCATTTTTGGAGCACGATGATGCCAATAGAGCCTTGATGGGTTCAAACATGCAGCGTCAAGCCGTACCGCTTATCTATTCTGAAGCGCCTATGGTCGGAACGGGAATGGAAGCGATTATTAGCCGCGATGCATGGGAAGCGGTTAAAGCAAAAAGAGCCGGTGTAATCGAAAAAGTTGATGCTAAAAATATCTATATCATGGGTGAAGATGAAGATGGCGTCTTTATAGATCACTATCCGCTCGAAAAGAACATGAGAACCAACCAAAACACTACATTTACTCAATCCCCGATTGTCTATACGGGAGAGAAGGTAGAAAAAGGGCAGATCATAGCCGATGGTGCCAATATGGATCAAGGTGAACTTGCCTTGGGTAAAAATGCACTTGTTGCGTTTATGCCTTGGAATGGTTATAACTATGAGGATGCGATTATCATCTCTGAAAAACTTATCCGAGAGGATGCATTTACGTCGGTGCACATCTATGAGAAAGAGATTGAGGCAAGAGAGCTAAAACATGGTACAGAGGAGATTACAAGAGATATCCCTAATGTCAGAGAAGACGAGTTGAGCCATCTTGATGAGAGTGGTATTGTTAAGATCGGTACCAATGTAAAATCCGGTATGATCTTAGTAGGAAAGGTTTCGCCAAAAGGTGAGATAAAACCGACTCCTGAAGAGAGACTATTGCGTGCAATCTTTGGTGAAAAAGCCGGTCATGTTGTCAACAAATCACTCTATTGTCCTTCATCTATGGAGGGTGTTGTTGTTGATGTAAAAGTATTTACAAAAAAAGGGTACGAAAAAGATGCGAGAACCATCAAGGCTTATGAAGATGAAAAAGCGATCTTAGATAGCGATCATCATGATCAACTTTTGATGATAGATAGAGAAGAGATACTTAGAATATCGAACTATCTATCAAAACAGCCTTTGGCTCAAGAGGTCAATATAGGCGATAAAGTGTTCAAAAAAGGAGATTTGATTCCTCAAGATGTCATCAAAGATGTCAACAGATTTGCACTTAGAGGCGTTGTTCAATCGTACGATAATGAGATTCAAAATGAGTACGAAGCACTCAAAGCATATTTCTTGAAACAGAAAAAAAGATTGAAAACAGAGCATGAAGAGAAGCTCTCAATCTTGGAAAAAGATGATATCTTATCAAGTGGTGTGACAAAGCTTGTCAAGGTATATGTTGCAACCAAGCGTAAGTTAAAAGTCGGGGATAAAATGGCAGGACGCCATGGAAATAAAGGTATCGTCTCAAACATTGTTTCCGAGATTGATATGCCTTATATGGAAGATGGCACACCGGTTGATGTTATCTTAAATCCACTTGGGGTTCCAAGCCGTATGAATATCGGGCAAATTCTTGAAGTGCATCTAGGTCTCATCGGTAAGAAGCTTGGAAGACAAATCGAAGAGATGTTTAAAGCAAAACAAGAAGATTTTGTCTCCAAGCTTAGAGACAAAATGATAGAGATCGCTGATGTCGCAAAATTGATGAACGCAAAAGAAGCGATAGGCAATATGGATGATGCAACACTACTTGATTATGCGAGAGATTGGTCAAAAGGTGTTAAATTTGCAACATCAGTATTTGAAGGGGTGAACACGGAAGAGTTTGCCAAGTTGTTTGAACTTGCTAAGATGGAAGAAGATGGCAAGATGGTTCTTTTTGACGGAAAAACAGGTGATCAGATGATCGAGAGAGTCAATGTCGGTTATATGTATATGTTGAAACTCCATCACTTGGTTGACGAGAAAGTGCATGCAAGAAGTACAGGACCATATTCGCTTGTTACCCAACAACCTGTTGGGGGTAAAGCGCTCTTTGGTGGACAAAGATTCGGTGAGATGGAAGTTTGGGCGCTTGAAGCGTACGGTGCTTCGCATATACTCAAAGAGATGTTGACAATTAAATCAGATGATGTCGAAGGAAGAGCAAGAGCTTATAGAGCGATTACAAAAGGCGAAAGTGTACCTGAATCCGGTGTGCCTGAAACCATGTTTGTATTGACAAAAGAGCTTCAAGCTCTTGGACTTGATGCTGAGTTATTTCAGAAAAAAATAGTAAACGAAGAAGAGGCTGAAAATGAGTGAGATATTTGAAAATTTAGTGCCGGTTGATGTTAACAGCGAAGATAAACCATTAGATATTGAGGCTTTCCAACTTAGAGTTGCGAGTCCTGAAAAGATACTCTCTTGGAGTTACGGTGAGGTTAAAAAACCTGAGACTATAAACTATAGAACGCTCAAGCCTGAAAGGGATGGTCTTTTTTGTGCAAAAATATTTGGACCAATTAGAGACTATGAGTGTTTGTGTGGTAAATATAAAAAGATGCGTTACAAAGGCGTTGTTTGTGAAAAATGTGGCGTTGAGGTAACATCAAGCAAGGTTAGAAGAAGCAGAATGGGTCACATCGACCTTATCGCTCCTGTTGCGCATATCTGGTATGTAAGTTCACTTCCAAGCCGTATAGGAACGCTTATGGGCGTGAAGATGAAAGATCTTGAGCGTGTACTCTATTATGAAGCCTATATCGTGAAAGATCCAGGTGCCGCGCAAGAAGATGACAATACGATTTTGTCAAAATATGACATCTTAAACGAAGAGCAGTATCAACAGATGATCCAAAGATTCGGTGAAGGTTCATTTGATGCGAGAATGGGTGGTGAGATCATAAAAGAACTTCTTGAAGAGCTTGATCTTATAGCTATGTTTCGTCAACTCAAAGAGGAGATAGAGGCGACTAAATCAGAAGCGAAGATTAAAACAATCGTAAAAAGACTTAAAGTTATCGAGGCATTTTTAAATTCCGGCAATAGACCTGAATGGATGATGTTAACACATCTTCCTGTGCTCCCGCCTGATCTAAGACCGCTTGTAAGTTTGGACGGTGGTAAATTTGCCGTAAGTGATGTCAATGATCTCTATAGAAGAGTTATCAACCGAAACCAAAGACTTAAAAGACTTGTTGAACTTGATGCTCCTGAGATTATCGTAAGAAATGAAAAGAGAATGCTACAAGAGTCTGTTGACGCACTTTTTGATAATGGCCGTAGAGGCAATGCCGTCAAAGGTGCAAATAAGCGACCGCTTAAATCACTCTCTGAGATTATCAAAGGGAAACAAGGTCGTTTTAGACAAAACCTTTTGGGGAAAAGGGTTGACTTCTCGGGTCGTTCAGTTATCGTTGTTGGACCGGATCTTAGAATGGATCAGTGTGGACTTCCTAAAAAGATGGCGATAGAGCTCTTTAAGCCACATCTTATGGCAAAACTTGAAGAGAAAGGGTATGCAACTACACTCAAACAAGCTAAAAAGATGATCGAGAAACAGGTCAATGAAGTTTGGGAGTGTCTTGAAGAGGTTGTTGAGAACTATCCGATACTTCTTAACCGTGCACCGACACTGCATAAGCTTTCAATCCAAGCTTTCCATCCAAGACTAATCGAGGGGAAAGCTATCCAGTTGCATCCACTTGTCTGTTCGGCGTTTAATGCCGACTTTGACGGTGACCAAATGGCAGTGCATATACCACTTTCAGATGAGGCAATTGCTGAAGCAAAAGTATTGATGCTTGCATCGATGAATATCCTTTTGCCGGCATCAGGGAAAGCGATTACCGTACCTTCGCAAGATATGATTTTAGGTCTCTATTATCTAACACTTGAGAAGCCGGATGTTAAAGGGGAGCACAAACTCTTTGCTAATATCGATGAGGTTATGATCGCATTTGATGAAAAATCACTTGATCTTAATGCACGTATTAGAACGATTGTAGGCGGGAAGATAACAACATCAACTACAGGAAGATTGATACTTAAATCGATCATTCCTGATTATGTTCCTGAGAAGTATTGGAATAAGGTACTTAAGAAAAAGGATATCGGTATTTTGGTGGATTATATCTACAAACATAGTGGTATATCTTACTCGGCCGAGTTCCTAGATAATCTTAAGAATATGGGTTTTGAGTATGCAACTAAAGTGGGCGTATCTATCTCTATCGATGATATTAAGATTCCGGAAGAAAAAGAGAAGATTCTAGTTGCTGCTAAAACAGAAGTGAAAGCTATCCAGTCTCAATACAATACAGGTCTTCTTACAGATCAAGAGAGATACAATAAAATTATTGATATCTGGACAGATGCAAACAATGAGATAGCCGAAGCACTCATGAGCCTTATCCAAAATGATAAGGGCGGATTTAACTCTGTTCACATGATGGCTGACTCAGGTGCGAGAGGGAGTGCTGCTCAGATAAGACAGCTCTCAGGTATGCGGGGACTTATGGCAAAATCTGACGGATCGATCATTGAGACGCCGATTACCTCAAACTTCCGTGAAGGACTCAATGTGTTAGAGTACTTTATCTCAACACATGGTGCGAGAAAAGGTCTTGCGGATACTGCGCTTAAAACAGCGAATGCCGGTTATTTGACAAGAAAGCTTATCGATGTTGCACAAAATGTCAAGATCACCATGGAGGATTGTGGAACGCATGAGGGTGTAGAGGTTTCAGATATCGTTGTAGGGAATGAGATGATTGAGCCGATTAGTGATCGTATCTATGGACGGGTTATCTCCGAAGATATCATCGATCCTATTACTAATGAGATCATCGCTAACGAAGGAACAATGGTGGACGAAGAGCTTGCTGCCAAGGTTAAGGAATCAGGCGTAAGATCAGTTATCATTAGAACGCCTTCAAGCTGTAAAGCTCCAAAAGGTCTTTGTGCAAAATGTTATGGTCTCAATATGGCTGAAAGTAGAATCGTCAAAAGAGGCGAAGCAGTCGGTGTTATCGCTGCACAATCAATCGGTGAGCCCGGAACACAGTTGACGCTAAGAACATTCCACACGGGTGGTACGGCAACGGCAGGGAAAGAAGAGAGACAAATTGTAGCAACAAAAGAAGGGTTTATCCGATACTATAACCTCTCTGTCTATAGAAACAAAGAAAATAAACTAATTGTTGCCAATAGAAGAAATGCCGGTATCTTGCTTGTCGAGCCTAAGATAAAAGCGCTTGAGAGCGGTGTGGTTCATGTTCTTATAACGCATGATGAATATATCATCTCTGTGAAGTCAAAAGACAAAGAAGAGGTAAGATATAACCTGAGAAAAAGTGATGTTTCAAAATCAAATGAGCTCGCAGGTGTTGCGGGTAATATCGAAGGAAAACTCTTCTTGCCGTTCGAGCATGGAGATAAAGTTGAAAAAGGTGACTCTATCGTTGAACTTATCAAAGATGGTTGGAGTATCCCGAGTCGTATACCATTTGGTAGTGAGCTCAAAGTTGAAGACGGTGCACCAATCAATCAAGATGTTCAAGCGGATGCCAAGGGTAAAGTAAGATACTATCTCCTTAAGGGTGATTATCTTGAAGCTTACGGTGATGCTAAGCAAGGTGAAGTGGTCAATGAAAAAGGTTTCTTTGCCGTCATCGTTGATGACAATGATAGAGAAGCAGCAAGACACTATATCTCAAGAGGCTCTATCATCAATATCGCGAGTAATCTCGTGGTCGAGAGAGGTGACGTGATCGCCTCTCCTGAAAAATCGATTCAAAAAGTAATCGCCGAGTGGGATCCATATTCTGAGCCTATCATTGCAGAGCAAGCGGGTAAAGTTAAATTTGAAGATATCATTAGCGGTGTAACGGTGAGTGAGCAGTTCGATGAGCTTACAGGCACAAGTAGATTGGAGCTTAATGAGTATATCCCTACAGCCTATACGCCTGCTATTGTTCTCGCAACTGAGTCGGGTGAGACATTGAGATATCAACTTGATTCAAAAACGATTTTGTTTGTTAAAGATGGTGACAGCGTGGAAATAGCAGACATCATTGCAAAAAGACCGAAAGCTGCGATTAAATCAAAAGATATCACCGGTGGTCTTCCAAGAGTTTCTGAGCTCTTTGAGGCAAGACGACCGAAAGACATCGCGCTTATCGCTCAGATAGATGGTGAAGTCAGCATAGGGAAACCGCTAAGAGGTAAAGAGAGAATTATTATCCGAGGTGAGAATGGTCAAGAGGTAGAGCAATTTGCCGATAAAGATAAAGCAATTCTCGTCCATAAAGGTGAGTTTGTACATGCCGGTGAGAAATTGACTGACGGCGTTGTATCGAGCCATGATATCATAGCGGCACTTGGTGAGAAAGCCCTTTATGAATATGTTGTGAGCGAAGTCCAGCAAGTCTATCGAAGACAAGGTGTTAATATCTCTGATAAACATATCGAGATTATTGTTTCACAAATGCTTCGACAGGTAAAAGTTGTAGAGAGTGGCGATAGCAAGTTTATTGCCGGAGACATCATCTCAAAACGCAAGTTTAAAGAAGAGAATGATAGAGTTGTAAAACTAAGCGGTGAGCCGGCAATTGCTGAGCCAATCTTGGTAGGTATCACAAGATCAGCCGTAGGTGCTGATAGTATCATCTCAGCAGCATCGTTCCAAGATACTACAAAAGTACTTACTTCTGCATCAATTGCAGGAACGATTGATATGCTTGATGACCTCAAAGAGAATGTTGTTATCGGTAGATTGATACCTGTTGGAACAGGTATGATAGATGTGGAAAAATTAAAATTTAAACCACATGATTGATACGCCCCCACCCTTGGGGCGTAAGTAAAAATAAAGAAAAAATTGGTATAATACCTTCCATTTTTCTATGCTTACAGCATACAAATATATACACAGAGTATCTATTTGTGTGGTGTAACCACCCAGATTTTATGAACAAAAACAGAAAGGAAACATTTTGCCAACCATAAACCAGTTGATTCGCAAAGAGCGAAAAAAAGTGATTAAGAAATCAAAATCACCGGCACTTGTAAAATGTCCTCAAAGAAGAGGCGTTTGTACAAGAGTATATACAACAACACCAAAAAAACCAAACTCGGCACTTAGAAAAGTAGCCAAAGTAAGACTTACGAGTGGTTTTGAGGTTATTTCGTATATCGGAGGCGAGGGTCACAACCTTCAAGAGCACTCAATCGTACTTGTAAGAGGCGGAAGAGTAAAAGATTTACCGGGTGTGAAATATCACATTGTTAGAGGTGCGTTAGATGCATCGGGTGTTGCCAAAAGAACAGTGGCAAGATCTAAATACGGCGCGAAAAGACCTAAATAATATATCTATTTTAGGTTCAGTTTAAGCAGGTGTTACCACTTATACCTTTTGGGGTAACGCTTGAGTAAATCACAATAAGATTGAAGGAGAAGATATGAGAAGAAGAAAGGCACCGGTTAGAGAAGTACTCCCTGACCCGATCTATGGATCAAAAGTATTGACAAAGTTTATCAACTCGATTATGTTAGATGGTAAAAAAAGTGTTGCACAAAAAGTTGTTTATGGAGCTCTTAAAAGAGCTGAATCAAAATCTGGAGAAAAAGGCATTGATGTTTTCAATCAAGCGATGGATAATATCAAGCCGGTTATGGAAGTAAAAAGTAGAAGAGTCGGTGGTGCTACATACCAAGTGCCTATCGAAGTAAGACCGGCTAGACAGCAGTCATTGGCTATAAGATGGATCATAGCTGCTACTAGAAAGAGAAATGAGCGAACTATGATAGAGAAATTGAGTAATGAGCTTATGGACGCGGCTACTGAAAAAGGTGCTGCATTTAAGAAAAAAGAAGATACCTATAAGATGGCTGAAGCAAATAAAGCGTTTGCTCACTATAGATGGTAAGGAGATAAACAATGTCTAGATCACATCCTCTTGAAAAAGTTAGAAATATAGGAATTGCAGCGCATATTGATGCCGGGAAAACAACAACAACAGAGAGAATTCTGTTTTATACGGGTGTTTCCCATAAAATTGGTGAGGTGCATGATGGTGCGGCAACAATGGACTGGATGGAGCAAGAGCAAGAGAGAGGAATCACGATCACATCGGCGGCCACCACTTGTCATTGGGAAGGTCATCAGATCAATATCATAGACACCCCCGGCCACGTTGACTTTACTATTGAAGTTGAAAGATCTATGCGTGTTCTCGATGGTGCTGTTGCTGTATTCTGTTCTGTTGGTGGTGTGCAGCCGCAATCAGAGACAGTTTGGAGACAAGCAAATAAATATCATGTTCCAAGAATGGTTTTTGTCAACAAGATGGACAGAACCGGTGCTGATTTTTATGAAGTTGAGAGACAGATAAGAGACAGACTCAAAGCAAATGCAGTGCCTATCCAATTGCCTATAGGCGCAGAAGAAAACTTCAAAGGTATTGTAGACCTAGTGACTATGAAAGCTACTGTATGGGGTGATGATCAGTCAAAAATGGGTCAAGAGTATGAGATTATTGACATTCCTGCCGATATGGTAGATAAAGCAAATGAGTATAGAGAAAAACTTATCGAAGCGATATCTGAGTGTGATGAGGTTCTTCTTGAGAAGTTTATGGAAGGTGAAGAGCTGAGTGAAGCAGAGATAAAAGCAGGGATTAAAAAAGCGACACTTGCTATTGAAATCATCCCTATGACTTGCGGAACAGCATTTAAAAATAAAGGGGTACAAACACTTCTTGATGCTGTTGTTGCCTATCTTCCTGCTCCAACAGAAGTTGCCGATATCAAAGGTGAGTATGAAAATGGCGATCATGTTATCGTTCCTTCGACAGATGAGGGTTCAGTTGCAGGACTTGCATTTAAGATTATGACGGATCCATTTGTTGGACAGCTTACTTTTGTGAGAGTCTATAGAGGTGTACTCGAATCAGGAACCTATGTCTACAACACAACAAAAGATAAAAAAGAGAGAATCGGAAGACTTCTTAAGATGCACTCAAACAAGAGAGAAGAGGTAAATAAGCTCTATGCCGGCGAAATTGGTGCGGTTGTAGGTCTTAAAACTACACTTACGGGTGATACACTCTCAAGTGAAAAAGATAAAGTTATCCTTGAGCGTATGGAATTCCCTGAGCCGGTTATCTCTGTTGCGGTTGAACCAAAAACAAAAGCCGATCAAGAGAAGATGGGTGTTGCGCTAGGTAAATTGGCACAAGAAGATCCATCTTTTAGAGTAGCTACAGATGAAGAGTCCGGTCAGACAATTATCTCCGGTATGGGTGAGCTTCACCTAGAGATTCTTGTTGATAGAATGATGAGAGAATTCAAAGTAGACGCAGAAGTCGGCGCGCCGCAAGTTGCTTATAGAGAGACTATCAAAACTGCCATTGATAAAGAGTATAAATATGCGAAACAGTCAGGTGGTAGAGGACAATTTGGTCATGTATTCTTGAAAATTGAGCCACAAGAGCCGGGTGCGGGTTATGAGTTTATCGATGAGATTAAAGGCGGTGTTATTCCAAAAGAGTATATTCCTGCTGTTAATAAAGGTATCCAAGAGGCTATGAATAGAGGTATCCAAGCCGGGTATCCTGTCGTTGATGTAAAAGTGACCCTTTATGATGGTAGTTACCATGAGGTTGACTCTTCTGAGATGGCGTTTAAACTTGCAGGTTCTATGGGCTTTAGAGAGGGTGCAAGAGCAGCAAATCCTGTTATTCTCGAACCTTTGATGAAGGTTGAAGTTGAAGTTCCTGAGGACTATATGGGAGATGTTATCGGCGATATCTCAAAAAGAAGAGGTCAAGTGAATGGTATGAGTGAGCGAAGCGGTAATAAGATCGTTGATGCATTCGTTCCACTTGCAGAGATGTTTGGGTATTCAACTGACCTAAGATCGATGACACAAGGTCGTGCAACATACTCTATGGAGTTTGATCACTATGAAGAGGTTCCTTCAAATGTTTCTAAGGAAATCATCACAAAAAGAAACGGCTAATAAGCTATAAAAGAAGTTCAAGGCATGAAGTCTTGAGCTTCACACTACGACTACGGTATTTCTTGTAGTCTCTCCATAAAGCATCCATTTCAGATCTATCTCATTATCGAAACAAAACTCAGCTAATTCTTTATAGGGAATCTTTCCTCTTTTTTTGATAACAGCAAAATATTGCGGTTCGAGTTTGAGCAAAAGAGCGATATCTTTGTCGTATATTTTTTTACTCTTAGTGCACGTTTGTACCGTGAGTTTTATCCTCTTTATGATGTGGTCTAGTTTGATTATTTTCTCTTGATTGTTCATAGCCTAATGGTAACAAATTTTAGGTGTTCACTTTAAAAATATGACTTTTTGAAATATTTTAATTTTCGTTAGTGCTATCTATTGTGATAAGAGTGTGAACATTGCCCCTAGGATTAAAATCAGCTACTATCTTTATCCATTTTGGCTCAAGATATTTCTTGAGTGTGTCATAGATCTCATTGACTGTATTTTCATGAGAGATATATCTATCCATAAAGCTGTTGATATAGAGTTTCAAAGCTTTGAGTTCTATCACTTTTTTATCCGGTCTATATTCGAGTTTTATGGTCGCAAAGTCAGGGTAGCCTGAACGTGGGCATTTACACATAAACTCAGGAAGTTCGATAGAGATTGTGTAGTTTTTTGGATGTTCATTGGGCCAGTAATTTTCATCTTTGCCTATGTCAAACTCAACAATCTCTTTTTCGCCGTATTTCATACTAGACATCCAAATGTTTTACATCTTTTGCATGCGTTTCGATATAGTTTCTTCTCGGTTCAACTTCATCACCCATAAAGAGCGTAAAGACATCACTTGCAGTATCGAAATCATCTATTTTGACTTGCAATAATACTCTATTTTCAGGAGACATCGTTGTATCCCAAAGTTGTTCCGGGTTCATCTCACCAAGACCTTTGTATCTTTGGATATAAGCGCCTTTTTTGCCTGCTGCTTCTATCTTCTCAAGTTCAGCAAGTAAGTCGACATCTTTAAACTCATCCGTAACATGATCTTCGATCTTTTTATAGATATGAATTGCTTCATTATAGTGAGGATTTGAGAAGAGTTCATCATCGATCAAAAGCTCTTCAAGCCCATCATTTGTTTGTACAAAAAGATGAATTGCTTCACTATCTACTTTTTTATTGAGTATATTGTAGCCCAGTTTTTCTAGATATGTTTCGATTATCTTGAAGAGCTCTTTATTGGTCTCGCCTATTTGGTCAGGATTCTCTATGAGGTGACGTATAAGCTCAGGGAGGGCATATCTCTTTTCTATCTCTTTGAGTGTCATCTTGTAGTGTGTGACCCATTTAAAGAGGTCAATGATGTCATTTTTCCCCATCGTACTTACTTCGTAATCAGATATTCCATTCTCTATCAAAAAGTGATTGAGCGTCTTTTCATCTTTGATGTAGGTCTCATTTTTCCCTTTTTTATATCTGTATAGTGGTGGTTGCGCAAGATAGAGATAGCCATTTTCAATGATAGGACGCAAAAATCTAAAGAAGAATGTCATCAAAAGTGTTTGGATGTGACTTCCATCTACATCGGCATCGGTCATGATGATTATCCTATGGTATCTTAGTTTCTCTTCGTTAAATTCATCGCCGATGCCACATCCAAGTGCTGTAATCATATTTTTGATCTCATCAGATTGCAATACCTTTTCAAGCCTTGCTTTCTCGACATTAAGTATCTTCCCTTTGAGTGGCAAGATAGCTTGAAATACTCTATCTCGTCCCTGTTTTGCAGAACCACCTGCCGAGTCACCTTCCACGAGATAGAGCTCACACTCTTCAGGTATTTTGCTTTGACAATCTGCAAGCTTCCCGGGAAGCGTTCCAATGCTCATAGAGTCTTTTCTTTTCACTAAATCTTTTGCTCTTTTTGCTGCATCCCTTCCTCTAGCAGCCAACAAGACATGATTCATGATCTCTTTGGCTTCTAACGGTATCTCTTCTAGGTATCTATTGAAATTGGCAGAGAAGAATTTTTGCACAAGTGGTCTGACATAGCTTGAGCCTAACTTCCCTTTCGTTTGCCCTTCAAATTGCGGTTCAGGCACTCGAACAGAAACAATAGCGACCAATCCCTCTGCTGCATCTTCGCCGGTAATCTTTGTATTTTTCTCTTTTGCGTTCGCATTTTTTTCTATATAACTTGAAAGAGATCTTGTAAGACCTGCTCTAAAGCCGGCTTCATGCGTACCACCATCGGGAGTTTTTATGTTATTAACAAATGAGAGGACTATGTCCGAATCAGCGTCATTGTACATGATAGCAATATCGATCTCTATATCTTCAACTTTGCCTTGAAAGAATTGAGCAGTTGAGAGAGGATTGTTCTTGTTCATATCCTCTGCAAATTGTTTGAGCCCACCCTCAAAGTGGAATTTTTCAGCAGTGCCGTCTCGCTCATCTTTGAACTCGATAGTTATCTTTGGGTTTAGATACGCAAGTTCTTTAAACCTCTTTATAAGAACAGCTGCATCAAATACGACACCCTCTTTGAAGATAGTTGCATCAGGCCAAAACTCTATCCTGGTTCCTGTTTTTCTGCTTTTGCCCGTGCTGATAAGATCTTCTTGCGGAATACCCTCTTTGAACGATTGCTCATAAGTACTTCCTTCTCTTTGAACGGTAAGTTTAAGATCACTTGAGAGAGCATTTACAACAGAGACACCAACCCCATGGAGACCACCGGATACTTTATAGGTATCTTTGTCAAATTTACCACCGGCATGCAAAACAGTCATAACAACTGTTGCTGCTGATATCTTTTCTGTCGGGTGTTCACTCACGGGGATACCGCGACCGTTATCTTCTATAATCGCCGAACCCTCTTTTGTAAGTGTTACTTTGATGGTATCGCAATGGCCTGCCATAGATTCATCGATAGAGTTATCGACAACCTCATATACCAAGTGATGAAGACCTTTTGTGGATGTATCCCCGATGTACATCCCGGGTCTTTTTCTAACCGCTTCTAATCCCTTTAGAACTTTGATATTACTTCATACGCATCAAGTGCGTATCTTCCGACCATTGCGGCATTGTCAGAGCAGTATTGGAGTGCAACGCTATGGAGTCTTTTGTTATGTTTTTTACATAGCGTATCAAAGGCATCATTGATAGCTCTATTTGCAGCAACCCCACCTACGATAGCAAAATCTTCAATCTTCTCACGCTCAAATATTTTATTACTTTTTTGCATAAGATGTGCAATGATTGTTTTTTGAAAAGAGGCTGCTATATCTCTTTTGTTTTGCATGGTGAGATTCTCAGCACCCCCGAGGGCTTCTATCTGCAATCGAACGGCATTTTTAAGACCCGAGAGAGAAAATGCGATAAGTGGTGAGTTGATAAGCGGGATAGGAAAATTAAAACGATCTCTATCTCCCTCAATCGCCAATGCTTCTATAACCGGACCTCCCGGGTATCCAAGATGCATCATCTTCGCACACTTATCATAACTTTCACCGATACTATCATCCATAGTTGTTGCAAGTATGGCTATTTTTTCGTAGCTCTCAACGCGTAAGATCATCGTATGACCACCCGAGACAAGCAGTGCTAAAAATGGAAAAAAAGACTCTTTTTCTATGAAAAGCGAATAGATATGTGCTTTAAGATGATTGACTGCGATGAGTTGAAGCTCAAGCATACTTGCCAAACTCTTTGCCATAGCAACACCTTCCATAAGTGTTACGCCAAGACCGGGCTCATTTGTAACTGCGACGGCTTTGAGTGAGCCAAAATACTCTTTAGTTTCTTCCAAAATCTTTGGAAGTGTCACGGCATGGAGTCTAGAGGCAAGTTCGGGGACAACGCCCCCATATTTGGCATGCTCACTCTCTTGAGATATTTTCTTATAAAAGAGGAGTTTTTTTGTGCTTATCTCTGTAACAGCTATAGAGCTATCATCGCAGCTGCTTTCAATGCTGAGTATCAAAAATACTCCTTATATTTTACAAGGTTAAGTATCTGTGGCCACTCCCCAAAACCGCTGTCACTATTGATATGTCCTGCATTTTTTAGCGTGATAAGATCAGCATTATATTTTTCGCTCATCTTTTTCGCTTCATCGATTTGTATATAGGGGTCATCGTCTGATGCTACTAGGTCAATCTTTTTAGCATAGAGCATTTCAGGAAGGGTGAGTGGGAAAAAAGTGCTAATGGTATCAATATCTGTCTCAATGCTTGGCGGAGCAACGAGGATGAGATGTTCAACAGTTTCGAGATTTTCTTGTGCGAGCCAAAACCAAAGTGTGCATCCAAGCGAGTGGCATACCACCGTTTCGGGTTTAAAATCCTCAAGAGATTTTTTTGCCAGTTTGAGCCATCTATTGCGTGAGGGATAGTGCGGGTTATCAAGTAATGGAAAAGAGATAGTGCCATACTCATTTGCCAATTTTCCTGCAAGCCATGATTGCCAATGTGGATAGTCGCTTCCGCCCCATCCATGCAATAAAAGTGTTTTAGGCGTTGACATAGGCTCTTATCTCTTTGTCTATCGCTATGATCTCTTCTAGGGTATCTACTTTGAGGAAATCAAACTTTTTATAAGCATCCAATACGATATCACTCATCCCAAAAAAGCTACACTGTCCACTTTTAAACTTCAAGATAGCCTCTTCATTCGCGGCATTGATAACAACTCCTAAGTGAGGATGTGCAAGCAGATGATCTTTGATTTGCCAAATCGGATAGCGACTGCTTTGTATCTCTTGAAACTCTATCGTTCCAAGTTTTGCCAGATCAAGCGGTGGCAGTATCGCTTCATCAATCTTTTGATTGAGTGCAAATGCGATAGGAAGCTTCATATCCACATCTGCTAAGTGCGCTGTAGTTGAGCCGTCTTTAAACTCTATAAGTGCATGGATGATGGATCTTTTTTCTATGAGTGCGTCTATCTTGTCGGTATTAAAAAGCCACTTTGCCTCTAAGAGCTCAAAGAGTTTATTGGTCATAGTTGCACTATCGATTGTGATCTTGTCACCCATAGACCAATTGGGATGATTGAGCGCCTCTTGAAAGGTCGCTTTTGCCATTTTATCGCTATCCCAATCTCTTAGTGCGCCACCGCTAGCTGTGATGTAGAGTTTACTAAACGCTCGCTCATTTTGTAAGTACCAAAGTCCAAAATGCTCACTATCGATAGGAGTTATGTTGCCGTGATCTATGAGTGCGCCTGCTACGACAAGTGACTCTTTGTTTGCAAGGGCTATCTTTTTGCCGAGTTCTTGTGCTCGTATAGTCGGAGCGAGCCCGGCAAATCCTACAAGTGCGTTGACAACTATTTCACTTTCACAAAGTGAGAGCATCTCCAAGATACCCTCACTGCCACAAAATACTCGCTCATGCTTTACTTTTTCTCTATCTTGTTCGTTTTTAATCGCTACATATTTTGGATGAAATTGTGCTATTTGTTCATTGAGTAATGCGATGTTATCGCCGGCACTTAGCGCCTCAACAACTCTATCGAATCTTGAGGCAATCTCAAGTGTATTGACCCCGATAGAGCCTGTTGAGCCAAGAAGAGCTATCATAGAAGAACAAGAGATCGAAGAGCGAGTATCATGATGACCGCACCAAAGAGATAGCCATCTATTCTATCTAAGATACCACCATGTCCCGGAAGCAGATCGCCGCTATCTTTGACGCCTGCCGTTCTTTTGAGGTAGCTTTCAAAAAGATCACCAAATATTGCTGCGAGTGATGTCAAGAGTGTTACAAGAAAAGCAACAGTCAACGAGTAGTATCCGATGAGTAGTCCGATAGCAGTACCGACGACGGTAGCTATAAAAACTCCCCCTATAACACCCTCTAAAGTTTTATTAGGAGAGGTGTCACTAAATTTTGTTTTCCCGAACATCTTGCCGATAAAAAATGCTCCCGCGTCCGTGATTGATACGGTTATGAGAAGCCAAAACATCGCATCAATTCCAAAATCCAAATAGAGTGTCAAGAAAAATAAAATCGCACTTACAGGGTATAAAAAGGGCAGGATCAGCTTTTTATCAAAATTGTGAAAATATGCCAAAGATGCAGCAAATATGATTGCGATAAGGAAAAAAAGATCATCAGGATTAGGGTAGAAGTACGCACATATCCATATCACTGCCGCCCAAACATACGCTGAGGGAGCTTTAATCTTAAAGAGTTGCATTGATTCATAAAATGCAAACATATAAACAACGCCTAAAAAAGCCCACATAAGAGTGAAATTGTCGATCCACCCGATAATCCCTATGACAGCAAGAAGCCCAATGGCAGTGAACCATCGCTCTTGGTAGTCTGTAAAAAGTTGTTTCATGGATCCCCTTTAGCTTTAAAAGCTCAAATCAAAATTGTTTGAATTATAACACAAAACGGCTCAACTTCTGATTTCAATCCCCTCTTTTGTTACACGAATGCTCTCATAATTGGTATAAAAAACGTTGGAGCCTTCTTGGGGTTTGACAAATTTCCTCTTTGTGTAATCCACGGTATATTCGCCCGCATTTTTTGTTGAGAAATCAACGCAGAGCCTCGCAGATCGCATCAAAACTTCATTTGGGATGGATTGTTTGTCTGTTTTGATAATGACATGCGCAGAAGGGATACCTTGTATATGCATCCAGATATCGTTTGCTTTAGCTAAAGCAAGCAATTTTTTGTTCTCATTTTGGTTTTTCCCTACGATGATTTTGTAGCCTTGCACCCAAAAGACCTCTCCATCTTCATTTCTATTTTTCTCCTTCTTTTGTGCCGTTTTATGCGGTATAAAAGTTGAGAGCTCTTGCATATCCGAAGCTGTTGCAATCATTGTTTTCAATCTGTTTAAAAAGTCTATTTTGCTCTCAAGATTTTCTCGCTCAAGATAGATATGCTTTGCTCTATTTTTTCTCTTTTTTGCCAATAGGTAGAAGTGATCGGGTATTCTATTTTTGGGCGTATCGCTTGGAAGCTCTATCGTGATCTCATTACCCTCATAATCGAGAGTTTTTAGTACCTTATCAAAAGGCTGTATGGCATGAAGGTTCGCAAGTGTGATCCCTCCGTAAAGCGTATATTTTTCTATCTCTTCTTTGAGCTTTTCTTCGTTTGGCAGTGCATCAAGACGCTTTAAGACTTTTTTGAGTTTTCTTTCAACCTCTGCTGTAAGATTTTGCTTTGTAGCATCTATCTTTTTTTGAGTAAGATCGCGATAATTTTGATCAACTATTTTTTCTATATCGTGATCACTCTGTGTCTCTTTTTGCTCTCTTTGTTTGAGTGGAAGTAGTGTGACTCCCGGACGCACAACTCTAAATGATTTTGAAGCATCGATATGGCGGAGTGCTTCGATGATCTGCTCATTCTCATCGAGCAGTATCACATTTGTGTGGCGTCCCGTAAATTCAAATTGGAGTGCAATATTTTTTGATTTATAACTACTTTTACTCTCAAGATTGAACCGTAATACTCTATCATTTGCGACGATCTCGATGGAGCAAATCTTAGAGTGCGTTATAAGTGATTCAAGTGCATTATCAAAAGGGGCATTATAGTTTTGCAAAAAGGGTTTTTGTGTGCTTCTATAGACAGTACTTTCACCTCTAGTCATCACAAAACCAAACTCATAATCACGATCAAAACGCAACAAAATAGTATTTTCACCTATGCGTTTTGCTTTTTGGATAGTTGTATATTGGCTGAGGTATTTTTGCAATAAGACCAGTTCGCTATATGTCACGCTCACTCCTTGGATTAGGCGGTATTTTACCATATTATGGTATAATTCCCCAATTTTTAATAAGGAAACTTTTATGGGATCAACCATTACGGAAAAGATATTTTCAGCGCATGCCAATCGTGAAGTCAAAGCAGGAGAGATCGTTCGTGTTGCTATCGATATGATTATCGGAAACGATATCACAACACCGATTTCTATCCGCGCTTTTGAACAAAGCGGTGCAAAAAATCTGGCACGCCCTGAGAACTTTTGTATCGTAATGGATCACTATATTCCTGCAAAGGATATCGCTTCGGCCAATCAAGCAAAGATTAGTAGAGATTTTGCCGCAAAGCATGATTTGAAGTATTTTTTTGACGAAAAAGATATGGGGATAGAGCACGCACTTTTGCCTGAGAAAGGGCTTGTAATCCCTGGTGATGTCATCATAGGAGCCGATAGTCATACCTGCACACACGGTGCACTTGGAGCATTTAGTACGGGTATGGGTAGTACCGATTTGGCATTTGGGATGATCACGGGAGGCAACTGGTTCAAAGTGCCTGAGTCTATCAAAGTAGAGCTTGTCGGCAAACCGGCAAAATGTATTTACGGTAAAGATATCATCTTAGAGGTTATTAGACAGATCGGCGTGGATGGTGCTTTGTATAAAGCGTTAGAATTTGTAGGTGAGGGCATAGCGCATTTGAGTATGGATGATAGATTTTCTATCTGCAATATGGCGATCGAAGCGGGTGCAAAATCGGGCATCATAGCCGTTGATGATGTAACATTGGCTTATCTTGAAGAGAGAAAAACAGCTAATGGAGGCTTAAGAGATGAGCCAAAGATTTACCACTCTGATAGTGATGCTACATATGTACAAACGCTAAGAATCGAACTTGATAAACTCTCTCCGGTAATCGCCTATCCGTTCTTGCCATCAAACGGCAAACCGATCGAGCAAGCTGTTGCCGATGATTTGAAGATCGATCAGGTGATGATAGGAAGTTGTACAAACGGAAGATTGGAAGATTTACGCATAGCAGCTTCTATCATGAAAGGCAAAAGAGTGGCTAAGTATACGCGCATGATCGTCACGCCTGCAACGCAAAAGATATTTATGCAGGCTGAAAAAGAAGGATTGATAGATATTCTTATAGAAGCGGGTGCTGTTGTAAGCAATCCGACTTGCGGGGCATGTTTGGGTGGCTATATGGGGATACTCGGTGATGGTGAGCGTTGTGTTGCTACGACTAATAGAAACTTTGTGGGTCGTATGGGTTCTAGAACGAGCGAGATATATCTTGCCAATTCAGCCGTCGCTGCTGCGAGTGCCATTGCAGGGAAAATCGTCGATCCAAGAGCTATCTGATGTTTAGCACGCTACGAAGCGTGCATCGATAATCATCTCTCCTTCGATATACACCTCAGCTCTAAATAGATCCCCGCTCTTATAGGTCGCGACCCCTTTGGGGGTGCCGCTCATGATGATATCTCCATCTTCTAGGCTCATAAAACTTTGTATCTCTTGAAGAAGAGCGTCAGGTTTATGAATCATAAGTTCATAGTGAGCATGTTGCTGCAAAGTATCATTGCGGTAGAGTTTCATCTCAAGTGTTGTGATGTCGCCTTTGAGCGAGAAAAGAGCACTTGCAATTGTCGATAGCATAAGCGATAAATAAGCACGATTAACTTGTCGTTTTCGCACTTCTTGTGCAGTTGCATGTGCTCTATCATCGAAGATCGGAGCATGAAGCAACGCCCGCACAATTGCGAAACGACGATTTTCTTTTCTAAAGAAACTTTTTGCTTTGCAAAATCGCTATTCGCTAGTTTTGTGTTACTTTTTCTACAAAAAGAAATCTCTATAACTTTTCTTTTTAGTAAAGAAAAGTATCAAAAGAAAATCGTCGTTTCACAATTGTACGGGCGTTGCTTCATGCTCCGATCTTCGATGATAGAGCACACGCAACTGCACAAGAAGTGCGAAAGCGACAAAAAGAGCGTTTTCATTGCAAGGAATTTACAACACAAGTTAATCGTGCTTATTTATCGCTTATGCTATCGACAATTGCAAGTGCTCTTTTCTTTGCATTCTCCACTTCATCAAGTACAAGTGCAACAGCCAAGCGGCGACCTTTATGTGATTCCGGCTTGCCAAAGACACGCACGAAGCTATCTTTACTAAAGGCATTTTCCGGGATATCAAGCACGGGACTATGACTCTCACTTTTTGCTTTATATGCTCCACTTGCTCCACTACCATAAAAGGTAAAAACAAGCGGTAAACCAAGCACAGCGCGCACATGCAGTGCAAACTCGCTTTGGCTTTGTGTGATGAGCGTGACCATTCCCGTATCATGTGGACGAGGAGAGAGTTCTGAAAAGTAGACTACATCATCTTTAACAAAGAACTCCACACCAAATATCCCTCTGCCGCCAAGACCGTCCGTCACAGCTTTTGCCATCTCTTGCGCTTGTTTGAGTGCATTTTCGCTCATCACCATAGGTTGCCAAGAGAGGATATAGTCCCCATCTTTTTGCACATGCCCGATAGGCTCACAAAAGACGGTTTCATTTTCTGTTCGTACCGTCAAAAGCGTAATCTCATAATCAAAAGGGACAAACTCCTCGACGATGAGTTCGCTCGCATCGCCTCTCGCCTCTTTTGCTATCTCCCATGAGTGCTCTATATCATCAGGAGTTTTTGCGATACTTTGTCCATGTCCCGAGCTACTCATAACAGGCTTGATAACGCAAGGGTAACCAAGTGCATCAGCGGCTGCTCGAAGCTCATCCAAACTTTTTACAAATTGGTAGCCACTTGTTTTAAGTCCAAGATCTTCAGAGGCAAAGACCCTGATATTTTTTCTATTCATTGTTTTATTGACCGCTTCGGCATTGGGGATCACATGATAGCCTCTTGCTTCTGCCTCAAAGAGTGCCTCGATGTTAATCGCTTCCACTTCAGGGAGGATAAATGAGGGTTTCTCTTTTTCGATCACTTCTAAAAGCGCCTCTTTGTTTTTCATATCTATAGCATAGTTACGATTGGCTACAAGATGCGCAGGGGCATTTTCATATCTATCGACAGCAACGACTTCAAGCCCGAGTCTGCTTGCTTCGATGGCAACTTCTTTGCCGAGTTCGCCTGAGCCTAGGAGCATGATCTTGATGGCATTTTGTTGGAGTGGAGTAGTAAAGCGCATAGTAAATCCTCATTGAAATTATAGTAAAGATTGTATCGAAAATCAGATAAAAATCTTAGGCTTATGCATCAAGCATATATAAAATATCTCTAAATTTGAAAATCATTATCAAAAATAAGTTTCAATTAAAATTATACGGATATACTTCTAATTATGATAATCATTATTATTTGCATAAAGGATGCTAAAGGTTATGGAAGAGTTAAAAGATTATATTGAGTACGGTGTTATCGGTGTTCTTGTTGTGATGAGTATTTTCTCACTTACTGTTACGATAGAGAGATTTATCTATTTTAAAAGAGTTAAGCTGACTCAATTTAAAACGAAAAATGAGGCTGAGATAGGGCTTTCAAATAATCTCTCAATGCTTTCTATCATCGGTTCAAATGCTCCCTATGTGGGCTTACTTGGAACGGTATTTGGCATTATGATCGTTTTTTATGATATGGGGATGAGTGAGGGGATTGACCCTAATGTCATCGTCATAGGACTTTCGATGGCACTGAAAGTGACAGCAATCGGACTTTTGGTTGCCATCCCTTCAACCATGATCTATAGCGGCTATTTGCGGAAAGTAGATAAATTGATGGCGAGGTGGGAAGATGAGGTCGCTTAAACGCCAAGAGGGGATGAATGTCGTTCCCTTCATCGATGTGCTTTTGGTTTTGCTTGCCATTATTTTTGTTATCTCAAATTTTATAGCATTAGGCAAGATAGAGATCAATCTTCCGAGTGCGAGTACAACAACAGAGATCAAGGAGACAAAGCATCATATAACAATCACAAAAGATGGAGAGTTGTTTTTTAATGATGAGAGTATCTCAAAAGAGGCATTTGAAGAGAAAATTAAAGAGATAAAAAAAGAGGATATTGTGATTATCCGTTCTGATAAGAAGGCATTTTATGAGGACTTTGTTTTTGTGATTGATACACTCAAAACACATCAGATAGACAAGATATCTATGGCGGTAGAAAAATGAATGAGTGCATTATGTTAGAGTCAAAAAAGCTTTTTGGTTCAGACAAGATTATAAAGATACTCCATAACGGAAATATCTATATTTTGCGTATTACCAAAGACAATAAGTTAATTCTTACAAAGTAGGGAGGTCATTTATGAAAGAACGATTTTTTTAAAAAAGTTTTGTTATCTCTATGGTTTTACATGTTGCGTTGTTTGCCGGTTTTGTTACTTACGATAAACCTATAGTAGCAAGTTTGCCTGCAAAAGTAATCCCTTTGAGTATGGATATGTACACGCAAGAAGAGAAGAAGGAAACTATAGAAGAAAAGATAGAAGAAAAGAAAGTTGAGCCTGAACCCATAAAGAGAGACTCCATCATACAAGAGCCCATAAAGCCGAAGAAGAAACCTAAGAAAATCGTAAAAAAACAAGAGAAAGTAGAAAAAAAGGTTGCAAAACCTCAAAATCAAAAACCGCTTGATGAAATGTTAACCGCCTCAAAACAAAAAGATTTTGTTCGCACTAATTTTGGGATTATTCGTGATAAAGTTTTAAAAAATCTTATCTATCCGAGAATGGCAAAAAGGATGGGGCAGACAGGTATTGTTGAGGCGACATTGGTTATCTCTATGGATGGGCGTTTGATTGCATACTATATTACAAGAAGTTCGGGTTCAAAACTTTTAGATAAAGCAGCAATGCAGGCACTGCAAAAGATAAAAAATGATATTTTTCCAAAACCTGCACAACAAACACGCATAGCGTTACCTATAGGGTTTGAGCTTAATTGAAGGTTAGGATGTGATTGAGGTTTTTATTTTGGCATTTGCGTTGAGTATGGATGCCTTTGCTGTTTCTATAGGGCTTGGCGTGAAAGAGAAGAGCGATAATGGAAGTTTAGCACTTAAGGCCGCTCTTTTTTTCGGTGTTTTTCAGGCATTCATGCCGTTTCTTGGCTATATAGGCGGAGTCGGCTTAATGCATTATATCCAAGGGTACGATGTGATTATTGCTTTTATTCTCTTATGTTTTATAGGCGCAAAGATGATCTATGAGGCTTTCGGAGAAAATGTCGAAGAAGAGATCTCTTTGGTGTCTAATAAAGTGCTTTTGATGCTTGCTATTGCAACAAGTATCGATGCTATGGCAGCAGGTTTTAGTCTGCATCTATTGAGTGTCAATATCTACCTAGCACTTATGATTATAGGTTCTATAACCTTTTTTATATCTATTTTAGGTGTCTATATAGGGCAAAAAGGTGGTGCTCAATTTGAGAGTCAAGTAGAGATACTAGGCGGTGTCGTTTTGATAATGATTGCATTTAAGATACTGCTTTTTTAAAACTTCGATAATACTTTTACAGCGAAATATAATCCTTTTAAAACAAAAAACATATTGATAATTATTCTCAATTTATGTAATATGTTGCAATGAAGGAGAATAAAATGAAAGAGATGAAGATACTAGTGATTGTAAATATTTTTTGTGTCTCAGCAATGATGGCGTTTTTATCGGTAGTAGGACCGATTACTAGAGAGTTAAATCTGCAAGAGTGGCATGCGGGTGTTACCGTTGCTATTGCGGGAGTTTTGTGGGTATTTTTTTCAAGATATTGGGGAAAGAAAAGCGACAAAACAGGTAGAAAACCAATTCTATTCTTAGGTGTCTTGGGTGTTGCGATCGGTTATTTTGCGCTTGCTGTCTTTGTAGATTATGCTTTAATTTCTCCGCCTGTTATTTTTATTTCACTTGCTGTTCTAGTCATAACAAGAGGCATTATCGGCGTATTTTATGCAGCAATTACTCCCGTATCAAATGCTTTAATCGCAGATGAGATAGATGAGAAGCATCGAACACCTTATATAGCAAAACTTGGAGCATCAAACGGTATGGGTATGGTGCTTGGGCCGGCTTTGGGCGGTATGCTTGCTATCTATGGGTTGGCAGTACCTCTGTATGCTTTTGCTCTATTGCCGCTTATCGCAGCTTTACTCATTTTCTTTTTTATACCGACCGTGAAGATACATAAAACAAAAGAGCCTCCAAGCCCTAAGATTTTAGACCCGAGACTTAGAGTGCCGATGCTTGCGGCTTTTCTAACAATGTATGCTGTTGTAACCTCTCAGGTGTGTTTGGGTTTTTTTGTTATTGATATTTTGAAGTTTGATATGACAAAGAGTGCTCAGGTAACCGGCTATATACTCTCTTCTGTCGGCGTAATGTTCATTATCGCTCAGATACTTGTAAGTAGATTCAAAAATGTTACGCCTGTTCATTGGCTTCAATACGGTGCTCTAATCGCGATGTTCGGGTTTGTTTTTGTCTCCTTGAGCACAACACAACTTTTTTTAACAATTGGATTTTGCATTTCTACTTTTGGTATGGGGTTTATATTTCCTGCTTTTCAAACATTGGCAGTAAATTTAGTTGATAGAGAGGAGAGAGGTGCTGCTTCGGGTACCGTTTCTGCGGCGCAAGGACTAGGAATGATAGTTGGGCCGTTGGCGAGCACTTTTCTCTACGAGATAAGTCCCATAACTCCATTTGCATTTGCAGCGCTTGCATTTGGAGGGTTGTTGTTTATCTCTTTTGAAGAGCTCAGAAGGAGCAAGATAGAAGGTTGTATCAGATAAAACATCTTTGCTTTTTTATCTGCATTGGACTCATGTTAAATTGCTCTTTGAATACTTTACCAAAATGACTAATGCTCTTATACCCGACAAGAGCAGCAGCTTCTCCTATGTTGATCTCATTTGCTTCAAGCAGTTTTTTTGCTTCGCAAAGTCTATGTTCTTGCAAAAGTCCGTAGACCGTATTGCCAAAAAGCTGTTTGAAGCCTTTCTTGAGTTTAAACTCATTAATGGCTGATTTGTAAGCAAGCTCTTTAAGTGAAGGTGGATTTTTGATATTTTCTAAAAGGATTCTTTTTGCCTTTTGCAGACACTGGGTATCTTGTAAACTAAGATAAATATTTTCATTTTCATTTGTAATTTCAATGGCATTAAAACTCGTATAAACCAAATCTAAAAGTTTTGATTCAAGATAGAGCATTTGAAGTTTATCATCAGTAGTTGATAATTTCAGTAAATCTTCCAATAATGTTTTTTGTCTGTAGTTTATATGATTATTAAAATTTACATCAATGTAATCGCCCTTATATATTTGCTTCGCATTTTGAAATTTGCAATTATTTTTAACTAATTCTCTAAATAAGGTATTGTCAAAAGCTATAAAGTGCATTACGACTTGTTTATCTTTGCGATAAATACTATTTGATAGATGTCCTTCGTGTTGCTCTCCACTCCAGCACATGTTATTTTCGAAGTTTACTTTTTTGCTATTTAATGCATCTTGCATATACATATTTTCGCCTGTATTAAAACAAAGAAATGATGAATCATAAGTTTTTCTATTTTCTAAAATCGTGTCATCGTAAAATTGAGCGACAAAAGATGAATATTTTATTCCGACTCCGGTGTTGTAGTGGGTAAGATAAAATTTTCCATACTCTTCTTCAAAAATAATATTATTTTTTCCTTTGGGGCTATCCGGGAAAGATAATTCTTCACAAACCTTATCCCATAACTGATTTGATGAAATGTAACGGCTCATAACTCCTACTATAACTAAAATAAATCCATTTAACATTTTTATAATATTTATAATAATTCTCAATTATAATTTTATCTTGCTTTGTTATTCCTAAACAATATATTTTAAAAGTAGAAGGGGAGAGAGGGATGGAGAAAAGATTACGCATTATATTGTTATCGACTGCACTTAGTTCTTTGTTGTTTTGTGAGAGTGAGGTAAAGCTTGAAGATGTTACGGTTAGTGCAAATAAAATGGAGGAGAACATCCAAGATGTTCCTCAGAGTATCACGGTGATTGACGAAATAGCTCTAGAAGAGCGACAGATTAAAACAGTGACGGATGTGATTGAAGAGATGCCAAATATGACCATCTCGCCACTTTACTATTCTAGTGTGAATGTCAGGGGTCTCAACCTCTCTTTGTTTACAAACAATAATCCTGTCACCATTTATATTGATGGTATTCCGCAAAGCAATGCTTTTGCTTATGATGCTTCATTGGCAAATGCAGAGCGTATCGAAGTACTTCGCGGTCCACAAAGTTCTTTGTATGGAAAAGATGCCATTGGCGGCGTCATAAATATCATAACAAAACAAGCAAATAACGAATGGAGCGGCAATGCAGGCTTAGAATACGGTAACTACAATACAATGTATGGTACCTTTGCAACAAACGGGGCATTGATCGACGATAAGTTATTTTTGAGTTTGAATGGAAATTATTTTCAAGATGATGGCTGGATTGATAATGAGTATGGTAGCGTATCTAAAGATGCTAACGACAAAAAAAGACACAACCTTGGAGCAACATTAACCTACAAGCCAACAGATAAGATGACTATGCGTTTCAATATATCTAATTATAACAATGATGTGGGGTATATGGATAGTATGTTCATTCCAAGTGATGATAACATGAATAATTATGGTCGCAAGGACGCAGAACATGCTAGTTATGATGCCCCTACTTATACAAAAAGTAATGCAAATGCTCAAGCTTTAGGTATTGATTATTCATTTGATTCTTTCAATTTTTCTTCGACCACGACACATAAAGCAACTAAAAATGAAGGGAAGTATGATTTAGATCTAAACAACAATGGATTATATGGCTTTGCTGATTTCGATCTTGATACGGTCACACAAGAATTTAAATTTTCCAGTAAAAGCTCTACCGGTTTGCGTTGGGTTGCCGGTCTTTACTATGAGCATGAAAATTCAGATTACAATCGATATGGTGGTCAATATGACTATAGTGCATACGGTATGGGATATATTGACAACGATGTCGTCTCATATGAAAAAACCGAAACATTTGCCGGTTTCGGTCAAGTAATGATTCCTTTTGCCGAAAAATTCGAATTGACCCTAGGAGGCCGCTTACAATCAATCAAAAAAGAGATTGTTTCTGATTATTATCAACAAAGCGTTGGTACCCCACCACATAGTAACGCTTCTATTTTTCATCTAGATGCTGATCATAGTTGGAATGTATTTTTGCCAAAAGCGGCTCTATCGTATCTTATCAATGATAAATGGACGGCATACTCATCGGTTGCAAAAGGATACATGCCCGGAGGGTACAACCGCTATATTATGATGGGTGATGGCGAAACGAACCGCTTTGAACCGCAAACATCGATTGACTATGAAGTTGGTCTTAAAGGAAGTGCTCTTGATAACAGTTTGCAATTATCAGCATCATTGTTTTATATGGATATCAAAGATATTCATGTTTACTCTTACAAAGATCATATTATGACAGCAACAAATGCAGATAGTGCTCATTCTCAAGGGATTGAATTTGAAGCACAATATAGAGCTACTGAACGAATTACTCTCAATACAGCCGTTGGGTTGATTCAAACCGAATATGACAACTATTCAATTACCGACGGATACGGAAATCCGATTGACAACAAGGGAAATAAGATTGAACGCTCTCCCAGCTATACCGTTAAAGTAGGAGTCGGGTATCAAGATCCAAATGGCTTGTATGGACGATTCGATGTGCGAGCACAAGGAGTGACATATTATGATCCAACAAATACTCTTAAAGCTGATTCGTATGTCGTTGCTGATGGAAAAATCGGTTATTTGTTCTCGAATTGGGATGTATATGCCTATATTCAAAATATAACTGATACTGACTATATAACAAATGCTCAAGGTATGGGAGATGGACATACATTGGTTATTTTTGGTGAACCTCGTCGTTTTGGCATAGGCGCTAAATACTCGTTTTAATAGGATATTGTTATGCAAAAAAATCAAAAACAGGGGTTGTGGTCAATTATGGCTCCTGTAAACAGTTATATTAGATGGGCGATGGTGGTTTCTGCTCTTGGTGGGGTATTGTCAGTTGTAGGTTTTGTTTTTTTAGCTTATGTTATTGGGCTTATCATGGGCGGAAGTATCAATTTGTTTGGTTTTGAACTTGGATTTCAAGGAGCATTGATACTCTTGGCTCTCATCACGATCCTTTCGTTTTTAACCAAATTTTACTCTTTTGTGATTTCTCATTTGGGTGCTTTTAAGTTAGAACAAATTTTAAGAACCGATATTACTACCCATTTAGCTCAAATCCCATTAGGACATATTATCACACTAGGAACCGGAGCTATCAAAAAAGTACTTCTTGATGATGTGAAAAACCTTCATGCTTTTGTCGCTGATACGACACCTATGATTGCAAAGGCCATTGTAGCTCCAATAGCTTCTATGGTCGCACTTTTTGTGATTGACTATCGTTTGGGGCTAGTTGCTATTGCTATTTTGTTGGTAGGTGCCGTGCTTATGAAGTTTGTGATGAAAGATTCCGTAGCCCATAGACAAAATTATGAGCAGAGTCAAAGTGAAATCAACAAAGCGGTTATTGAATTTGTCCAAGCTATGCCGGTAGTGCGAACAAATGGGACTTTGGAGTTTTCACCGTTTGTTGCAGCCTTGCTTGTAAGTACAGGGATGGCTGATTCTCTTATGCCTTTGATGTGGATGAGCAATTTTGTCAAAAAATCAAGTGCTGCGGCTATTAGAATAGAAGAGATTATGGATATACCGGTACTTCATATTTCAAATACATATAAAAAGATAGAAAATACCAATATTGTATTTGAAAATGTTAATTTTAAATATAACGAAAAAGACAACTATGCTTTGAAAAATATCAATTTTGAAGTTAAAGCAAATACTGTTACTGCCCTTGTTGGACCAAGTGGAGCCGGGAAAAGTACCGTGGCAAAACTTATACCAAGGTTTTGGGATGTTACAAGTGGGAGTATTAAGATAGGCGGTATTGATATCAAAGAGATTGATTCTCAAACTTTGATGGATACCGTTTCTTTTGTATTTCAAGATACCTTTTTGTTTAATGACACTTTATCAAACAATATCAAAATGGCAAATCCAACAGCAACAAATGAAGATATGGTACAAGCTTGCAAAGCAGCACAAATTCATGAGTTTATATTGAGTCTGCCAAATGGATATGAAACTACGGCAGGGGATAGAGGGACAAATCTTTCGGGTGGACAAAAGCAACGCATCACCATCGCACGAGCGATTTTGAGAAATACTCCTATTGTGGTACTTGATGAAGCTACGGCATTTGCAGATCCGGAAAATGAAGAGGAGATTATCAAAGCATTGGCAAATTTAATGAAAAACAAAACTGTAATAGTGATAGCTCATAGACTCTCTACTATCAAAGATGTGGATCAAATAGTTGTATTTGATAACGCAGAAGTGAAAGACTATATACACAATCTATAAATTGACTTTAGAATTATCAGGTAAATATGAAAGTGGTTTTAAAAAAAGTTTAGTCTATTTTACTTTGGCATTTGTATTTCAAGGTCTTGCTTTTGGACTATTTTATCCATTGCTTTTAGCAATGTTTGCAGATAGTCCCATAATGTCTGATATTATGTTATATCTTGGTTTGATGGTGCTTTTTAGTTTACTCTCTTTTTGGGCAAAATGGAGGGGCCATGATTTTGATTATAATGGAAAAATTGTAGATGTAACCCATGAACTAAGAACAAAACTAGGAACTGCTCTTCGAGAGATGCCCCAAGAGAAGCTTTCTGCTTATAAAACGGGGGATTTAAATTCTGTTTTCTCTAGTAATGTTGATGAATCGGTATTGCATATGGGGATGGTGGCTTCTATGTTTTTACAGATTGTTATTGTGCCTATTACTCTTATTGTAGTTACCTTTTTTGTGGATTACAGACTTGCTCTTGTAATGCTTGCAATGCTTCCTCTTGCTATTCCACTATATAGTTGGAAACGAAGAGAAGCTCATGAAGAGAAAAGCGAATACAATCAAGCTAACGGGGCATTAGAATCAGATTTTGTAGAGTATATTCAAGGCTTACCTGTATTAAAAGCTGTTAATAAAGTAGGAGTAAATGCTAAAAAATTACAAGACTCAATTGCTTATGTCAAAAAGGTACAAAAACAAGGACTTTATAAAGGGCAAATCCCCTTTGTATTAATGGGGATTTTGATTGAGGTAACATTGCTAGCAATTGTATTTATAGGGGCATTTTTTGTTCTTGATAATACTTTGTCGTTTATCACTTTAGCTGCAGCGGTTATTGTTATATCAAGGCTTGCAGAACCGTTGTCTATCTTTTTAGGTGTAGTATCGGTATTTGATTTGATGGATTCTGCATTTAAAAGAATCAAATCTATATTAGCTATTGAATCACTTAAAGTACATAAGCCGTTGAAAGCTATCAAAACGTATGACATTGAGTTTGAAAATGTGAGTTTTGCTTATAATAATCAGCCCACATATGCACTAAAAAATGTAAGTTTTGCTATGCCAAACAGAACAATGACTGCACTTGTAGGACATTCTGGTTGCGGGAAAACGACTATCACAAAGATGATTATGAGATATGCCGACCCGGAAAATGGGAGTATCAAAATCGGTGGTATAGATATAAAAAATATGACACCTGAAAACTTGATGAAAAATATCTCCGTGGTGTTTCAAGATGTCTATTTATTCGATGATACTATCATGAACAATATTCGTATGGCAAATCCAAAGGCAACAGATAAAGAGGTAGAAGAAGCAGCCAACAGTGCCTATTGTCATGAATTTATCACTAGATTACCCAATGGATACGATACAAAGATAGGTGATATTGGTGGAAGTTTGAGCGGAGGTGAACGACAAAGAATCTCTATTGCTAGAGCCATACTGAAAAATGCACCCATTGTGATCCTAGATGAACCCACAGCTGCTCTTGATACCCAAAGTGAAGTGGCAGTTCAAAGTGCCATAGATAAGCTTGTAGAGGATAAGACGGTGATAGTCATAGCACATAGACTCTCCACTATAGCGGGAGCCGATATGATACTTGTGATTGATAACGGAGAGGTTGTTGAAAGTGGCACACACGATGAGTTAGTCAAAACAAACGGCAAATACTTTAATATGTGGTCAGCGCAACAGCGAATCAAAGATTGGCATATAGTTGGATAAATCACATTTAAACAAGCAAACTATCCTTCTTTTGGGTAGTTTGTATACTACTCAATTTATAGGGTTTGCTTTCTTTTCTGTAGCAATTGTGGCTATTTGGAGAAAAGCCGGCATGTCTTTGGAGCAGCTTGGCTTTATATCGCTTTTGAGTTTGGTTTGGGTTATTAAATTTTTATGGGCACCTTGGGTTGATAGATATGTCCATAAACAGGGCGGAAATTATAAAAAATTTTTATTGCTAATGCAAGGTTTGTTGGTTTGTGCCGTAGCATTTGTGAGTTTTTTCGATGTAATAGAAGATAAAGCTATTATCGTTTTCTCTTTAGTACTTGTTGGACTTTTATCGGCAACCCAAGATATTGCAACCGAGGGTTTGGCATACAAAATCCTCAAAAAATCAGAAAGAGGCTTTGGGGGTACACTCAAAACCATAGGTGGTATTTTTGGCTACATTATCGGTGCTGGTGTGGCGTTGAGTATCTATGAAAAAATAGGATGGAGCGCGACTATTTTACTCTTGGCATTGTTGAGTGCATTGACGCTACTTCAACTCTTTTTCTATCAAGAGCATAAAACGCACACTCAAAGTACGAATGAAGTACATAATTGGAGAATTTTTTATAGATTTTGGCAAACAAAAGAGAAAAAAATATGGCTTGGCTTTTTGCTTTTGTTCCCTCTTGGAATGTCAATGGCAAATGGACTGCTTATCCCCTTGCTTGTTGATATTGGCTGGGATTTGGAAAAAATCGGTTTTGTTAAAGGTTTTATAGGAAGTGTTTTAGGAATTCTTAGTGCTTTTTTGAGTGGTTGGTTTTTAAAGCATTATAGTCGCAAAAGCGTTCTTTTAGTAATTTCTATGATTGAGGTAATAGGCTTTTTATTTTTACTTTCACTCTATGGAGGCAATACAAATATCGTGTTGCATGCCTTAGCAATAGGAACGATTTTCATAAGCTACGGTGCTTCGATGCCTATCATTTCAGCACTGATTATGGACTACATAGACAATGCTCCAAATACACAGTATGCCTTACAATACGCCCTTTACATGCTTTTTAGCATTATTGCAAGTGCAAATGGAGTCTCTCTCTCGGGAGTTTTTGGATACGACACGATGATAGTTGTGTCGTCACTTTTTTCACTTTTGACTATGGTCTATGTGATTTTATTTTTTAAGGAGGTGCAACTTGAAAGAAATTAAACCATTAATGCTCACAAATATTTTATGTATTGCTTAAATATTATTTCTCATAAAAATAATCCGAGCAAGAAAAGATAAAGGTTCAATAGTATACTATTCGATAACAATTATCAATATTGCTTTAGCAAACAAATACGGATACATCCAACTCTCTGTTAGTAGTCAGCCAAAAGAAAATTTAATGTTAAAAAAAGGAAGATTATGAAAAAAACAAATTTTTTGGCTATCGCATTATCTATTTGTTGTGTTAGTGCTTTGTATGGAGATGAAGCAGTAAGATTGGAGCAGATAGGTATTTCTGATCAAAAGGAAGTAATTCAACTAAACGAAAGTACATCAACAGCTTCAAAACTAGGTATAACAATCAAAGAAACACCTGCTAGTGTAGAGGTTATCAGCTCTAAAACTATGAAACAAAGAGGGGATAGCACGGTAATAAGGGCTGTTACAAAAGCTGCTGGAATAACAGGTGGCAGTTCTGGACATGGGACGACTGGAAATTATTCTGTAAGGGGATTTAGCGGTTATCCAGGTATTGATTTTTTAAATGACGGTATAAAACTAAATGGAACAATTTTTTCTAAAAGAACTTTAGATGTTGCAAATCTTGATAGAATAGAGATAATTAGAGGAGCTTCTTCTGTGTTAAATGGGGAAGGAAGCGTTGGCGCTACAGTAAATTTAATTACAAAAAAACCAAGTTTGACAAAAGAAGAAACAGAAGCCGGATTTAGATTTGGAAGTTATGATAGTTACAGATTTAATTTTGGAAGTGCCGGCATTGTAACAGAAGGTAAATTAGCCTACCGAGTAGATGTTCTTACAAGAGAAATAGGCTCAAATTTTGATGGAGAAAAAAGAGATGTTGATTCATTGAGCGCGTCATTGCTTTATAAAATAGATGATAATTTATTGACTACATTATCATTTGAGAAATCAAAAGATGAGGGCACAAACGATTATCAAGGGACACCCTTAGTCAATGGAAAATTAGATAAAAGTGTGCGAAAAATAAATTATAATAATTTAAAAGACGGCATAGATAGGGGTGAGAGTCTATGGATAAAACAAGGTACTGAATGGTATCCAACGGAGAATATTGAAGTAAAGAATCAACTCTATTATCAAAATGCAGATTCTGATGTAAGAAGATTATATTTAGCTGTGCAAGATACAGCCAATCCAAGTATGGTTAATAGAAGAGGTTATGATGCTAGCCAAAAACAAGATTTAATAGGAAATAGATTTGACTTTATGTACAAAGGAGATATCTCTGGACTTCAAAATAGATTTCTTATCGGTTTTGATGTAAGTAGATTGGAACTAAGTAGAGAACAATCAACCTTTGCCGGAAATATGCTATCTACTCCTATGTATAACCCGGAGAAATTGTATTATAAAGATTTTTTTAAATCAACCGGAGATGATTATAAAAAGCCTGATGTTGATGTAAGGTTAAATCAAATCGGGGTATTTTTAGAAGATCAACTAAGCATAACAGACAATCTTAAACTGGTTGGAGGTATCAGATATGATATTTATGATATGAAGTATGATTTCAAACAAGGACTTAGTAGTCCGATTGATCAGACAATTGACAAAACACATGATGAATTTTCATATAGAGCGGGTTTAGTTTATGACGTAACAGACACAACAACTCTTTATGCTTCCTATACATCATCATTTGAATCCGGAGATGCTAGTGCAAGTTTATTCACAAGAAATGCTACACAAGCTAAGTTGGACTTAACAAAAGCAGAACAATATGAAGTAGGATTAAAACAATCATTTTTAGATGATAAAGCAGAGTTTACGGCAAGTGCATATAAGATCACCAAGAAAAATATGTTTGTCAACAACCCAACACCGGGAGCCGGATTGTTAAATGTTGGAGAACAGACTGCAAAAGGTTTTGAAATAGCTTTAGGTATGCAACCAATAGAACAGATACAAATAAATGCAAATCTATCCTATACAGATTCAAAATATGATGATTTTGTACATAATGGAGTTGATTATTCCGGCAAGACCCCAAGTTCTGTTCCCAAATACATAGCTAATTTTGGAGTACGATATGAGCCTATTGCAAACTTTGGTATTGGAATTTGGATAAAACATGTTGATTCGTTCTATACAGATAATATAGGTTTTTCAAATTCAGTAGAATTACCATCATATACAATTGCGGATTTGACACTTGATTATACATACAATAAAAATACAAGTTTCTCTTTTGTACTAAAGAATTTAACGGATGAGATGTATGCAACCACATCAAGAAGAGATACTCAAGTCTTTTTAGGCGAGGCAAGAAGTTTTGAAGTTGGGATAAATTATAAATTTTAAAAATAGGAGTAGAATATAATGAAAAAGATATTAGTTAGCGGATTGTTTGGTGTATTGTTGCCTTTGGGTTTGTTTGCACATGATTTTTGGATATATTCTCCAAATGCTACTCCTGCGATGAGTAAATTGGGTGCAACAACTACATTATATGTGGGGAATGGGCATCTTTTCCCTTTGGATGAAGAGTATAACAGCAATGCAAAAACAGAGTTTAAGATGCATCAGCCTGATGGTACAGAGAAAGTATTGGGTGAGAATCTTACAGGTAAAATGGAGATTTTGCCAAAATCAGGGAATTATATAGTCTCAGCAATTGCAAGTCCTATGATTTGGAATAATTATGTAAATGAAAGTGGTAATAAAGCTTGGATATCCGGAGATAAAGGAAATTTGAAAAATATAATTTCAAGTAGACAGTACAATAAATTTGCAAAATCAATACTTAGCACAAGTGATGCAAAAGATGAAAACTACTTAAAAACTTTGGGGCATAGTCTTGAAATAATACCCTTACAAAACCCAAATAGTATTAAAGTCGGTGAATACCTGAGTGTGAAAGTGTTGTTTAAGGGTGAGCCTTTGGAATATGCTGAACTCATAGGAACTTATGCAGGATTTTCAAACAAAGGCGATTTTGCTTATTATACTAAAACAAATAGCGAAGGTGTAGCAAAAATAAAAATCAATAATTCAGGAAACTGGATGCTACAAACTAAGTTTATCGAAGATGCACCAAAAGATTTGAAAAATCAATGCAATGAAATTTACTATGCATCAACTTTAACTTTCCAAGCTCAATAATAACTATATTTAAAAGGATATAAAAAACGGTATTGGAAGTTTAATTTGGGGCGAAGAGGCCCCAAGGTAAAGAAGTGATTAGAGTCTAGATTCGTATCTTCTAAGCATATAGATCTTTTTAAGGATCTTCTTACGAGTAACGATCTTCTCTTTCTTTTTCTTTTCAGTTTCAGTTTCGTGGTATTGTCTAGCTCTCGCTTCAGTTACGATAAGATTTCTATCGCACTGTCTCTTAAACTTTCTATACGCATCATCAAAAGAATCTTTTGAGTTTACAACTATCCCTGGCAAAAAAATCACCCCCTTCCTTGTATAAATTAATGCTTCGTGAGCATTTTTAGTGAAAGGATTATACCAAAATAAGTTTATAGAGAGTTTATGCCGTTTTGTCTCTTTAGTTTTACTTTTCAGTAAGACTTTGTTGGTTATAATATTTTTAAGTCCAACAATAAGTCTTCAATGCAAGAAAACACTATAAAGATTAAATATCTCAGAGCAATTGCTAAAGTCAAAAATCATTTTTTAAGCAAAATAATATTGGCATATTTTAAAGACTTATATATCGCTGCAAAAGAGGCCAATTCACAGTTCAAATTACAGTTTTTCCAATTCCTTCCGTTTCTTATCTCCTCTCTTATGACGGGAGCAATTGCCTTTGGATATTACAAGGCATTTAGGTATGCAGAAGAGTTGTCGTTTTCCGTATATGAAGAGAACAGATTATACATTTTTATCATCACTCCCATTAGCTTTTTATTGTCATGGTGGCTTGTCAAAAGATTTGCACCCTATTCAAGGGGGAGTGGTATCCCTCAAGTTATGGGAGCGATAGAGGTATCGGGACGTAGAAAAAACTATATTGTCAAAAAGTTTGTAAGTCTGAGAATCATCATAGTGAAGATTTTATCTAGTATTATCAAAGTATTGGGTGGAGGTGTGCTCGGAAGAGAGGGGCCGACTATACAAATTTCTAGTTCGATCTTCGTAGTTATTCACAAGATGCTACCCTCATGGTGGCCACATGTATCACAAAAAAATATCTTGATAGCAGGGGCGGCATCAGGTTTGGCAGCAGCATTTAATACGCCTTTGGGGGGAATTATTTTTGCTATCGAAGAGCTCTCAAAGTTCCATGTAAAACACTATCAATTCTCTCTTTTTATAGGTGTTATCATAGCCGGTCTCACTGCGCAAGGACTCGGTGGGTCCTATCTATATTTGGGCTATCCAAAGTTGACAAATGAAGGCTGGAGTGTATTGCAGGCTCTTTTAATCACAGCGTTACTCTCCGGTTATTTGGGAAGTAAAACAGGTGTTATCATGATTAAGATCATGGATTTGATCAGTTTAGCAAAAAGCAATAGAGCACAAATAGGCGTCGTACTCTTGTCTGCTTTTCTCGTAGCAATACCGATTTACTATTTTGGTACAAATGTCATGGGCTCGGGAAAAGTACTCATGGAAAATCTGCTCTTTCATGATAACAAACAGTTAGAATGGTATATCCCGCTTGTGAGAATCAGTAATCTTATAGCATCGTTTAGTTTTGGCGGTTCGGGAGGTGTTTTCGCTCCCTCTTTAAGCTCAGGAGGTGCCATAGGTGCGGCAATTTCACAATATTTTCATATAACAGGGATCAAAGCAAACCTTGTCATCCTCGTAGGGATGACATCATTTTTGACCGGTATGACACGAGCGCCTTTTACCTCTGCGATTATTGTTTTTGAAATGACAGATAGACATAGCGTCATCTTCTTTTTACTTTTCGCAGCCATCATTGCCAATATGATTGCAACTTTTGTAGATAAACAATCTTTTTATGATAAATTGAAAATTAGATATATAAAAGAAGGTACACTGCCAAAAGAGCCAAAAGCAGAGCCCGTAGAGAGCTCCTAATCAATCTATATTTATCTCATGCATAAAATTTGCTATAATTATCACAATAGCTAAATCATAAGGCAATCTATGCAAAAGGTATTTTCTCACTGTAAAAAACTAGATACAAAGTGTTATGAAACATATCATCTTAGTGAAGATATCCTTATGGAGCATGCCGCACTTGGGCTTGCGCGAGCCATTAGATCAAGAGCAAAGGAAGGCGCAAGTGTGCTGATTGTTGCCGGGAAAGGTAACAATGGGGCTGATGGTATAGCACTTGCAAGATTGCTCCAAGATGATTTTACAGTTAGACTCTTTTTGCCTTTTGAGCTTAAAAGCGATATGGCAAAGTTGCAACTTAAAAGAGCACAAGCTTTGGGTATTGTGGTTGTTGCAGATATCATCCCGAGTGATGTTGTGGTTGATTGCATTTTAGGCAGTGGATTTGAGGGAGAGCTTGATACGCCAACTTGTGAACTCTTGGGGCAGCTCAATGCACTTGAAGCGCTGAAAATCGCCTGCGATATCCCAACGGGTATCGATATTCACGGCAGGCTTTCACCTATCGCATTTGATGCCGATATCACGGTAACCATGGGTGCTTATAAAGAGGCACTCTTTTTAGATATGGCAAAAGATTCTATCGGCGAGATTATCAAAGTTGATCTTGGTGTTGATAGTGCACTCTATGAGGATGCAAGCGATCTCTTTTTGTTAGAAGCGGATGATTTGCGTTTGCCCTCTAGAAAAGAGAGCTCTACTCATAAGGGTACATTTGGCCATGCGGTCATTTTTTGTGGAGAGAAAGAGGGCGCGGGGATCATCAGCGCGGAAGCTGCATATCGATTTGGAGCAGGGCTGACAACACTTGTGATGCGAGATAAGCTTACGATTCCACCTTATCTGATGCACGCATATTCGCTTCCTCACAACACAACGGCGATTGCTATAGGTATGGGGCTTGGCAACCATTTTGAAGAGAGCTTTTTAGATAAATATATCGCTTCAAATCCACTCCCGCTTGTTATCGATGCTGATGCTTTGTATTCTCCGGAGCTTTTAAAGCTATTTACAAAAACAAAAAAACCTATCATTATGACGCCGCATCCAAAAGAGTTTATCTATCTATGGAAAGCATTGAGTGGCGAAGAGATCACTCTGGAGCATCTCCAAGCAAATAGATTTGAGTATGCAAAGAAATTCTCTCAAAAATTTCCGGATATCGTTTTAGTCTTAAAAGGTGCCAATACACTTATAGCCAAAAATGAGAAGCTCTATATCAATACCCTAGGAAGTGCGAAGCTGAGCAAAGGCGGAAGCGGCGATGTGTTGAGTGGTCTTATCGTTGCACTTTTGGCGCAAGGGTATGATGCACTTGATGCCGCCATTCAAGGATGCTTAGCACTCACGCTTGGGGCACGCAATTATAAAGGTGCGAGCTATGCGATGAGCAGTGTTGATTTGATTGAGCAGATCACTTTTTTAGAAGAGAGTTAAGTAATTTGCACCGCCGAAGAGTCCGTCACCCTGAACTTGTTTCAGGGTCTAAAAAATATTGGAATAAAATGAGATTCCGATGTAGCGAAGCAAATTCTGCAAGATAAACAAGTTCAGCATAATGATTTTCTTTACTAAAAAGAAAAGTTGTAGAGATTTCTTTTGATACTACTGATTAATTTATTTTACTTTGATAGAATTTTGAAAATTTTAATGTAGAGGTTTAAAATGCAAGAGAAAGTTTTACACTTAGTACAAAGTGCTAAGTTTCAGAATTTTATTATGATGCTTATTATAATCAATGGGATTACTATGGGTTTAGAGACATCTAAAGCCATTAGATCTGAGTTTGGTGTTTTACTTGAGATTTTTGATCTCTTAGTTATAACTATCTTCACTACAGAGATTGTATTGAGAATTTTTGCACACAGATTATCTTTTTTTAAAGATGGATGGAGTCTGTTTGATTTCTCAATTGTAGCTATCTCATTAGTACCCTCAAGTGCAGGATTTGAGATACTTAGAATACTTAGAGTCTTAAGACTTTTGCGACTTATAACTGTTGTTCCGCAAATGAGAAAGGTGATTTTAGCACTTGTGAGTGTTATCCCTGGTATGGCGTCAATTGCTGCATTGCTTATTCTTTTCTTTTATATTTTCGCGATTATGGCTACACAACTCTATAGTGCAACTTTCCCTCAATGGTTTGGAAGTTTAGGCGAATCTTTTTACACACTTTTTCAGATTATGACATTAGAGTCTTGGTCTATGGGGATAGTTAGACCAATTATGGAGCAGCATCCATATGCTTGGGTATTCTTTGTGCCGTTTATTTTTATAGCTACATTTATCATGGTAAACCTTATAGTAGCAGTTATTGTGGATGCTATGGCCGAGATAAATAAAAGCGAAGAAGAGCATATCATCGATGAAGTTCATAGTTTTGATGATACTACAAAAAATGAGTTAACTCAACTTAGAGAAGAGATAAAGGAGTTAAAAGTCTTACTTTTAGCAGGCTCTAAAAACTAGCCAAAAGAGAGTAACTCATGCGTATGGCGATAACTATTTATAGAAAATAAACATAAATCTGCTACAATTCGCGATATGAAAAAGATAGCAGTTCTCTTTAGCGGTCACGGTACCAATTTTGCCTACCTTGCAGACAATCTCAGCGGTGATATGCAAATAACCCTGGCCTATTTACCGACAACATCAGAGCTATCAATCTCCACCCGTCACTTCTGCCTCGCCACAAAGGGCTTGATGCGATCAAAAAAAGCTACGAAGATGGGCATGACGAGGGTGGCGTGAGTGTGCATTGGGTCAATAGCGAACTTGACGGCGGCGAGATCATCTTGCAAAAGGTGCTCAAAAAAGAGGGTTTGAGTTTTGAGCAGTACGATATGATGATTCGAGAGATGGAAAAAGAGGCACTTCTTGAAGCGATAAGAGTAGTTTCAAGTTAGCTGTGTTATAAACTCTTTTAGATAATGCAAGGAGCAAAAAATGAGTGATATATTGAAGATCGGTAAGTACGAGTTAAAGAGTAGATTGATCGTAGGTAGCGGTAAGTATGATAGTTTTCAAACGACGCTGGATGCCACGCTTGCAAGTGGGAGTGAGCTTATAACCGTTGCAGTAAGAAGAGTCAATATCACTGATCCAAATGAAGAGAATCTTATGGACTACTTCAAAGATACCGATGTCAAATTTTTGCCGAACTCCGCAGGATGTGTCACGGCCGATGAGGCTATCACTCTTTTTCGTTTGACTCGCGAAGCCACAGGGATTGATCTTATCAAGCTTGAGGTGATCGGTGATACGGCAAAAACACTCTACCCCGATGTTATCGAGACTATTAAAGCGTGTGAGGTATTGAGTAAAGACGGCTTTACGATCATGGCCTATACCAATGATGATCCTATCATCGCAAAACGCTTAGAAGATGCCGGTGCGCATGCCGTGATGCCACTTGCTTCACCTATAGGCTCGGGACTTGGGATCCAAAATCGTTTTAATGTCCATTTCATCAAAGAGGCCCTCAGTGTACCCGTTATCGTCGATGCAGGTATCGGATGTGCGAGTGATGCAAGCGTAGCGATGGAGCTAGGCGCAGATGGAGTACTTACCAATACCGCTATAGCTCAAGCAAAAAATCCGATCCTCATGGCAGAGGCTATGAAGCATGCCGTTATGGCAGGACGCAAGAGTTATCTCGCGGGGAGGATTCCTAAGAAGCCGTTTGCTACGGCGAGTTCACCTACCGAAGGTCTAATCTTTTAGATTTTTGCTATATCGCTTCATAGAGCACTATTTTGCTCAGTCACTTACCACTTAGTAAGCTCCTTTGCAAGATAGCACTCTCTAAACCAATCTAACAAAAATCTCTTTATCGTGATTTTGCATGAGTTTCGCTCGAAATTTTTCAACAAATCTGTAAAAAAATATTTATATGACAATGTGAAATATTTTTATATAGACCTAAACTTTTGTGCTAATATTTTTTTATCAAAATCGGAGTATGAGATGGAAAATTTACCTATAGAAGATATCACATCAAAGATACATGAGATACGCGGGCAAAAAGTAATGCTTGATAGTGATCTTGCAAAGTTGTATCAGGTGGAGATAAAAGTGTTAAATCAGGCGGTTAAAAGAAATATAGAAAGATTCCCTGATGATTTTAGATTTCAACTAAATGATATCGAGGAAAGATCTCTAAGGTCACAATTTGTGACCTTAGAGAATGAAGAACAATCTTTGAAAGGTAGACATAGAAAATATAACTCTTATGTTTTTACCGAACAAGGTGTCTATATGCTCGCAGCTGTGCTCAAAAGTAAGATAGCGATCGATGTAAGCATTCAGATCATGCGAACATTTACAGCACTTAGAAGATATGCACTTACTTATGATGAGTTAGCCAAAAAGATAGTAGAGATAGAAAGTAGGGTGAGCGATAGTGAAAAAAGAGATCAAAAAATTATCGA